>DAOUPY010000355.1 GCA_030625925.1 Fusobacteriaceae bacterium
ATATTCATGGAGGATGGAATAATTGTAGATGAGGGGACTCCCAATGAAATTTTAGTGTCTCCTAAAAATAAGAGGATAGAAACATTTTTGGGAAAAACCTCATAGAGTAAAATAATTGCAATACTGATCATTAAAGGGTTGCCTTAGTAAAAGATAGTCCCCGGGACTGTCTTTTATTTTTGATTAAACATTTTATCAGGTAATTACCACAATGATGTGATAAGATTCCCAGAACAAACAAAATTAAAGGGGAATTTTAATAGAGATTATGAAAAAGAAAGTGGAGATCCTCCAAGTAAAAGGTTAATGCTTTTAAGCTTAGAAAGGTAATTCTATAAAAATTTTTATGAAAAATTTAATAAATCTATGGTCTTTTTTTGTTTAGAAAATTATAAAAGTAAATCTCGTTAGAGGTTTACAATATTATACCAAAAACCCCCAAGATGGGGGTAGGAGTTAAAAAGCACTAGTTATTTATTTTAGTAATCTTTGGGGAATAATTTCATTTTCTGTCATTTTTTCATAACTTTGACGTTTGACCAATAAATCTACTTGTCCCTCTTTACATAGAACTACTGCAGGAGTGGCATTTTTATTATAATTATTTGACATAGAATATCCGTATGCTCCAGTTGAGAATGTAGCTAAGATATCTCCTCTTCTTGGTTTTGGCATTTTTGCATCAGTAATTAAAATATCTCCTGATTCACAGCATTTTCCACAGATAGACGCAGTATAGTCTTTTTTATCTATTGCCCTATTTGCCAAGATCATCTCATATTTTGACTGGTAGAGTGCCACCCTTAAGTTATCAGTCATTCCACCATCTATAGAAATATAATTTCTAACATTAGGAATTTCTTTTATGTTTCCAACTTTATAAAGAGTAACTCCTGCCTCTCCTACGATACTTCTTCCAGGCTCAATAACAATAGAAGGTCTGGTAAAACTATTTTCTTTGCAGAATTCCTCAATCTTTTTCATAATAGGTTCTAAAAAATATCTATATGATTTTTTCTCATCACTTTTTAGATATTTAATCCCAAAACCACCACCTACATTTAATTCTGTTATATCATATTTATATCTTTTTCTTGTCTCCTGCATCAATAAAAATACTACATCTAAAGCTCTCATATATGCTTGATTCTCAAAAAGTTGACTTCCTATATGGAAATGAAAACCAATAAAGTCTATATATTCTGAGTCGATACCAGCTTTTATTGATGGATATATTATTTCTTCATCCAGTGGAAATCCAAATTTTGAATCCTTCTGAGCTGTTTGAATATATTTATGAGTTGCAACTTTAACATCTGGTGTTATTCTATAAATAACCTTTACTTTTTTATTCATTTCCCTGCAAATAGATTCTAAGAATTTAAGCTCATCTGGATTGTCTACAATTATTCTTCCAATATTGTATTCTAAGGCCATTCTTATTTCCTCTTCGGACTTATTGTTTCCATTAAATTCAATCATTTCTGGATCGATATTTGCTTTTATTGCTGTATAAAGCTCTCCTCCAGATACGACATCTATTCCTAAGCCTTCTTTTTCAAGCAACTTACAAAACCCAGTAGTTAAAAAAGCTTTTGCAGCATACATAGCTCTTGTGTTAGGGTATTTACTCAAAAAATCTTCTCTAATTTCCTTACATTGATTTGAAATAACTGTTTCGGAATAAGCATATAGAGGCGAACCAAATTGTTCAACCAGCTCTTGAGAATTACATCCGTCAATCATTAAATGTCCATCTTTATTTACCTGAATCATAAAATCCTCCTAAATAATATATTGAATCTTTTATTTCTTCCAAGAGTAAGTTCCTTCTCCAACCTTATAAGAAGCACTTGAAATATAAGTTTCTTCTTCTAAATTCTCAACATTTAGATCTCCTATTGGAAAATGTACACTAACTTTAGAGGAACATATGCCGAGAGAATTGGCAACTACTACAGATGCAGTACCACCTGTTCCACAGGCTAAAGTCAGATCATTAACTCCTCTTTCATATGTTATAACCTTTAAATTGTTTTTATCTTGAATTTGAACGAAATTCACATTTGCAAAATTAGAAAATTCCTTTAAATCGTGGATTTCCTTTCCTATAATTTTTGCATCAAAATCATTGATATCTTTTACAAAGACTACTGCATGAGGTACTCCCACATGAAGATAATAGATGTCTTCGTGTAACTGATTAAGACTTTTATTTTCATAAACTATCTTTTTTATGTCTAATTTTTTATTTCTGATCTTTACTTTAGATGTAAAAGGTTCTACCTCTAATATACAAATTTTTTTTACCCCATCACCAGTTTTTATGAAATCTACATTTTTTAAATTTTTATGTTCTTCCCAAAAATAATGAGCCGAGCACCTTAAACCATTTCCACATAGGGCAGCTAAAGTTCCATCCTTATTTATATGAAGGATCTTTTTATCTTCTGCCCCTAAAACAATAAGTCCATCTGTGCCAAAACCACTGTAATCGCAGCACATAGCCTCTGCTAATTTAAAGTAGTCCTCTCTGCTAATTCCCAGCTCATCTATCATCAAAAAATTATTTCCTAAAGCATGATATTTCTTAAATTTAATGTTCATTATGGCAGTTCAACTCCTTTTGGGTTTATTTGAGTTTATTTATTTGAGTTTGAGTTTGTTTAGAAAATAATCCATAAACTCCCCCAGTATGAATAAATAATATATTTTTAGAACTTTCAAAGAAATTCTCCTCGAAAAGTTTTGTCATTCCTCTAAAAGCTTTTCCGGTATAAGTAGGGTCTAAAAGTACTCC
>DAOUPY010000186.1 GCA_030625925.1 Fusobacteriaceae bacterium
AAAAATGAAAGAAAAAAGTTATGAAGTTTCTAAGATAGCTATAAAAATGGTACTTACAACTAGGGAAGAGGAAAAAAAATTAAAGGAAGAATATAAAAAAAATGGAATATTAACAGCAGCGGTAAATATAGGTGGAAAAATGCCGGATATGACCATTAAAATAATAGAAAATTCCATAGTGGCTGCAATAAAAAATGGGTTGGTGGAAGATAATAGAAGTCATAATGGGATCATAGTAGGAGCTGTGAGAGATGCTCTAAATCAAGTTAGCAGCAAAACTAATGGTTTTAATGTAGGAGGAAAGATCTCCCTGGTTAAAATAGATGAGGATATTTCTGTGGCAGTACTATTAAATATTGGGATATTACATTTAAATGAAGTGGCTATTGCGACGGCACATAGAATAATAAATTCATAGGGTAAAAGGTAAGATTTATAATTTCCTGCTCTGCTATGAATATCCTATGACATAAGGAGGGAATTATGAGGTTTAAACTAGTTATTTTTTTATTTGGCTTGATCTTCTTAACAGGATATTCAGAGGAAATTGGGGATCGCAAAGTAAAAATATTGGAACAGAAGATATCGGGTAAGGAAATGGAATTGGAAGAATTAAAAGTCTTGTATCAGGAGCTTTTAGAAAAAAAAGAAAATATGGAAACGTCTCCTAAAATTGGTTTGGTTCTCAGCGGAGGAGGAGCCAAGGGTGCTGCCCATATAGGTGTAATAAAGATGTTAGAAGAATACAATATTCCCATTGACTATATAACTGGAACAAGTTTTGGAAGTATAGTAGGAGCTCTTTATGTAGCTGGTTATACTGTAGCTGAAATGGAAGAAATTATTCTGGGTATGGACTGGGATTCATTTAAAAACGATAAGCAGGCCAGGAAGTACACCTCTATAGTTGATAAGATTGAACGAGAAAAGTATTTTATGAATTTAGAAATAGATGAAAACTGGAAATTAAAATTTCCAAAGGGTATGTTGACTGGAGAAGCGTTTTATTTAGAGCTAAAATCTCTTTTTATGAGAGTAGAAGGAGTAGATAATTTTGATAATTTACAGATACCATTTAGAGCTATCGCTGCCAATATTAATACTGGACAGAGCCAGGCTATGGGAGAAGGTGATTTAGCTAAGGCAGTCTTCATGAGTATGGCTATTCCAACAATTTTTGAGCCTGTAGAAGATAACGGGGAGTTTTATATAGATGGTGGGTTAGCAGATAATTTACCTGTACAAGAGGTTTTAAATATGGGAGCCGATATTGTCATCGCAGTAGATATAAGTGCTGATGAAACTATAATTAAAGATAATTCTAATTTAGCTGAAATAATGAATAAAATATCAACTTATAAAAGTGAAGAAGAGTTTAAAAAAGCTACAGAGCGGGCCGATATATTGATAGTACCAGATGTAAAAAAAAATTCGGTAGCAGATTTTTCGAATTTAAAAAATCTCATAGAAAAGGGAGAGAGAGAGGCGAAAAAATATGAAACAGAACTAATGAAATTGAGCAGTAATGAAGGCAAAAATAAACAAAAGTTAAAGGATATAAACGATAAAGAAATAGAATTTGAAATAGATGAGGTAGTGCTGATCAACAATAAAAGTGTGACTAAGAAAAAAATATTGGGGGTTTCAGGAAAGGGAATTCCGGGGAATTATACTCAAGAAGAATTAAATTTATGGATGAATAAGATAAGTGCGCTGTCTGCTATCAACAGATTTTTCTATAGAATAAAAGATAAAAAATTAACTATAGAAATCCAAGAAACTGAGACTAGACGTTTGAGAATGGGGATGAATTATAGCACTGATTTTGGGGCTGCCATAAGGATAGGCACGGAGGTATCTACTTATGGATTAACTAAGAATGACTATACGGTAATGGGAGAAATATCTAAATATCCCAAGTTAGAACTTAGAGGAGTTTCTGAGTATAAATTTAAAGAAATTCAATATTTAAGTTCTATAGGTATTGGTGTTGAAACTAGTCCCCTATATATATATGATGAGGCGGATAAAATTAGTGATTATACCAATGAGAGTATCTATATAGATGGGATACTAGGGACTGTCATATTCAATTCATATTTCTTAGCGGCTAAGATCGAATATAGAATGTCTGAAAATAAATATGATTTAGGTTCTAAAGAATTTGAACCTGAATCATCTTGGGATTATTATAAAGGATATATTTTCATAGGATCAGACAGTAGAGATAATTCGCATTTTTCAAATAAAGGTGTAAAGAATGCTCTGAATTTATTTACAGGTGGGGATATTCAGGGCAGCGGAAGTGTTGAATTTAATGGTTTCTTATTTGATATACATCAACATATTCCAATAAAAGAAAAATTTAATCTCGAATTTTTTACTGCGGGAGGAATAATTAAGGGGTCGAAAATTCCAGAAAATGAGTATTTTAAAATTGGAGGACTGAGAAATGATTTGAAAACAAATCAATTTTCTTTTTATGGAATGAATGCCATGAGAAAATATGCTGAAGAATTTTATATGGCAGGAGTCAACCTAAGATATAAATTAAATGCAAGTATGTATATCAATATGAAATACAATGCTGTTACATATACTACTCCTAAAGATTTTACAATAAATGAAGATAGTGAGGTAGGAGAAGATTTTAAACATGGAGTAGGAATTGGTCTGGGATGGGATAGTTTAGTCGGACCTTTAGAAATTGTAGTTTCCAATGATGCAGATGCAAGCGGAATGCTCTTCTCAGCATTTTTTGGTTATGAATTTTAAAGGGTTGAAAACATGAAAATTGACGTATCCTTGAATTTATGATAGAATAACTAAAGTTTTTTATATCTAAAATGTAGAATAGAAATTAGTATTAGAGTAGTAGAGTAGGAATTAGATGTAAAAGTATAAAATTAGGAGTGTGGTATTAGTGAAGGAAATGAAAGAAACAAAATTACATGAAAAATATGGGTTGTCAGTGGCAACAGCAATGGTAATTGGAATAGTTGTGGGAATAGGGATATTTTTTAAGGCAGAAGCTATATTAAAGGCATCGAGTTTAAACCCGAAAGTGGCTATACTAGCATGGGTATTAGGTGGAACGATTACTATCTTGGCAGGTTTAACAGCCGCAGAATTGGGAGCAGCTATCCCGGAAACAGGCGGGTTAGTAGCTTATATTAGAAGGATTTATGGAGACTTTGCCGGATTTATGACTGGATGGATGCATGTAGTTCTATATTTACCGGGGTTAGTAGCAGTACTGGCATATTATACCGGGTTCTTTGCAACTATATTTTTAGGAATTGAAAGCAGTCCTCTAAATGTAGCGATGATATCTATCCCTGCATTTATATCGGTATTTGTGATCAATCTGTTTATGGCAAAATCTGGTGGTAGGCTGCAGACTATAGTGACGGTCGTGAAAATAATTCCACTGGCAGGATTACTTATTTTTGGTTTATTAAATGGAACAAATCCAACACCATTTAGCGTAGCGCCAGGAATAGATGCACCATTTAGTATGAGCTTAGTGTTAGCAGCATTGGTACCTGTAATGTTCGCTTATGATGGGTGGATGTTAGCTTGTAGTATAGGTGGAGAAATAAAAAGTCCAACGAAAAACCTACCTAAGGCAATTATTTTTGGATTAGGTCTGATTATAGTATTATACGTGGGATTAAATATCGCTCTACTTAAAACTTTACCGGCTAATTTATTGGCAGAACAAGGGACAGTAGGAGCAGCTAATCTTTTATTTGGACCACTTGCAACCAAAGCTATCTTTGGTGGTATAGTCATATCGGCATATGGAACATTAAATGGATTGGCACTGGCAGCCATAAGATTCCCTTATACTTTGGCTATGGAGGGACACTTTCCTATGAAGAAGCATTTTTCAGAAGTAAGTAAAAGATTTGATACGCCATTAAAGTCAGGTTTATTAATAGGGACGACAAGTTTTCTTTATCTTATAGCACCATTTATAATCGGAATGAGTATTGATATATTTGCTGACATTCCAGTAGCGATTATATGGGCTTTTTATTCAGTATTATTTATAGGACTGATAATACTAAGAAAGAGAGAGCCTAACTTAGTAAGACCATATAAGGTTCCATTGTATCCAATTATCCCGGTATTAGCCGCAATTGGTGGAATAGGAATTACAATAAGTGCGATAATAAGTCAGCCTTACTATATGTTATATTCTATAATTATAATTTTACTTGGGATTCCATTTTATAAAAAAAATAGATAAGCTAATGTAAAAAATTATATAAATAAAGAGAAACCTCCTAATCTATAGATTAGGAGGTTTCTTATATACTAGGAAAATTGTAAACTCTATACGTTACTTTTGTTGATTTAATTCTTATAATTTACCTAAAGCTAATAATCCAGCCTTTGTAATGAAGTTATGAGGCTGATTAAAATGTGGTAAGAAAAATGTATCTGTAAGTGCTAGCTTATCAATCGTATATCTTTCTTGGATAGCTAAACTGAAGAAATGTAGTGCTAATGTAATATCTGAAGTA
>DAOUPY010000105.1 GCA_030625925.1 Fusobacteriaceae bacterium
GAACTTCATTTAGATAAAGCCATGGAAGTGATAGATTATGAAAAAATTCCTCAAATTTCCACCGATGAAACGAGAAAGAGTGTGAAGTTAGACGGGGGATCCAAGCAGGAAATTGCTAGAGACAAATATTTTAAGATAGATAAATTATTATTGGATGGCAATTATCGAGATTTGGATATTGATTCCTTTATGATTTACTCCATCTTGGAAGGAGAAGGGAATCTCAATTGTGATGGGGTGGCTTATCCTATAAAAAAAGGTGATACCTGGTATATCCCTCCAAAATTAGAGGTAGTGATAGAGGGGAAATTAGAAATTTTAAAAACTTTTCTATAAAGATGTATCTTTAAGAAAAAGGTGATTTTTGTATTTTACAGAGATCATCTTTTTTTGTTTTCACATTTAAATCCATACGATATTACACCGTTTTAGATCAATACTTTCGGTTTTCTTGTTTAAAAGAATAGAATTACAACAAAAAAGATTGACAAAACAAAAAAAGTTATATATTATGTCATATACAGTATGAAAAGCTTTTCATAAATTTATATAAGGGGGAGAAAAGATGGCGAAAAATATTAATATTAAAAAAATTGCTGGGGAATTATTAGAAGCTTTAGGGGGAGAAAAGAATATAAAAGCATTAGAGCACTGTGCAACAAGGTTGAGAGCAGTAGTGAAAGATGATAGTTTGGTAGATATAGAGACGATAAAGAAAACTCAAAAAGTAGGAGGGTATTTTTATCAGTCGGGGCAGCATCAAATAATATTGGGAACGGGAATTGTAAATAAAGTATTTGATGAAATAAATAGCGGGAAAGAAATAGCAAAAGGAAATGCAAAAGAAGCAGCATATTCTAATTTGAATCCATTTCAAAAAGGTCTTAGAGCCCTTGCAGATGTATTTATTCCTTTGATCCCTGTATTAGTAGCTACAGGACTATGTATGGGATTGAGAGGATTTGTGATACAGTTAGGAGTTGAGCTGTCTCCTGAATTAATGACTATGACACAGGTGGTAACGGATACTGTGTTTATATTTTTACCTGCTCTAGTTGTTTGGTCAGCTTTTAAAAGATTTGGAGGAACTCCGGTTGTAGGAATGGTATTAGGATTAATGCTGGTGGCACCGATGCTGCCAAATGCATGGGGAGTAGCCAGTGGAAGTGCAAAAGCATTAGAAATTGGAATGTTTAAAATACAAGGGTTTCAAGGAACAATATTACCTGCACTTATTGTAGGAATATTTGGAGCTTCTTTAGAAAAATGGATAAAATCATGGATGCCATCGGTTGTAGATTTAATTTTCACACCATTTTTAACAATAACTATAGGAATGTTAGGTGGGTTATTTATAATCGGGCCGGCATTTGCAATAGTAGAACACGGTGTAATGGCATCAGCAGAAGGTTTGATTGGATTACCATTAGGCATAGGTGGATTAATTATAGGTGGATTACAGCAAGCCTTAACTGTAACAGGACTGCATCATTCGCTTATGGTAGTAGAATTAGATTATTTAGCGAATATAGGAATCAATCCATTAAATGCCCTGATTACAGCATCTATGGCTGGACAGGCAGGAGCAGCGATATCTTATGTATTGACATTAAAAGATAAAGAAGAAAGGGCCTTAAAAATGAGTTCGATTGTGCCGTGTTTCTTTGGAATCACTGAACCATTATTATTTGGTGTAACTCTTACAGATTCAAAAATATTTATTTCTGGAATGATAGGAGGAGCAGCAGCAGGAGTGTTTGCTATTATGATGCATGTAGCACCATCTGTTATGGGAGTTACATTTATACCGGCGATACCGGCATACTTAGGAAATGGATTAGTGATGTACTTAACTATGATAATTATAGGGATGATGACTGGTGGAATATTTACAAGAATTTTAGTAAAAAAATAATATATTTAAAATAAAAAATTAATTAAAAGAGGTCGAATATTTGAATATATTTGACTTCTTTTAAAATTTTGGAGGAGATCTGATGAAGAAAATAGCCTGTATAGGGGAATTGTTGATTGATTTTATATGTTCGGATATAGATGTAGATTTATCAAAAGGGATAAATTTTATAAAAAAAGCAGGTGGAGCACCGGCGAATGTAGCTGCCAGTATAAGTAAACTAGGAGGAGAAGCATTTTTTATAGGAAAAGTAGGGGCTGACTCCTTTGGAGAATTTTTAAAGGAAACTTTAGATGATGTATCTGTAAATACAAAAGGACTCATTTTGGATAGTGATCATCATACAACATTAGCCTTTGTATCATTGAAAAACGACGGAGAAAGAGATTTTATATTTAATAGAGGAGCAGATGGTGAACTGTCGATAGATGAAATAGACTTAAAACAATTTGAAGATGGAATCTATCACTTTGGATCTGCTACTGCTCTTCTTCCAGGGAAAACCAGAACTGCATATATAAAAGCCATGGAACTGACCAAAGAAAAAGGAGGATTTATATCCTTTGACCCAAACTACAGAGATGCCCTCTGGAATAATATAGAAAAATTTAAAACTGAAGTTTATCCTTGTTTAGAGGGGGTAGATTTTTTAAAGGTTAGCGAGGAAGAGTTGGAGATATTGGGAGGGTCAAAGGATAAAAAGATAGCTTTAGAAAATTTACATAGGATGGGAAGCAGATATATAGCAGTGACATTGGGAAGTCAGGGAACTTTGATATCAGACGGAAAAAAGGAAAAAATAATATCCAGTATAAAGGTTAAATCTATAGATTCCACAGGGGCAGGAGATGCCTTTGTAGGAGGAGTTTTATATAAAATATCTCAGAGGAAAGATTATGATATTAATTTTGAAGAGATATGTGAAATAATTAAATTTTCTAATAAAGTAGGAGCAATTACATGTAAAACTATGGGTGCCATATCATCTTTACCAACTTTAGAAGAAGTAGAAAAATTAGGAGAAGAGAGGTAAGAAATAATGGAAGATTTATTCTTAAAAGCAAATGAGATAGTGGAAAAAAATAATGAAACACCTCCTAAAGATCGGTACAGGTTAAACTATCATTTGATGCCGTCGAAAGGACTGTTGAATGACCCCAATGGATTTATTTTTTATAGAGGGAAATATCATCTTTTTTACCAGTGGAATCCATTTGCGTGTGAACACGGCAGCAAGTTTTGGGGGCACTTTGTCAGTGATAACCTCTGTAATTGGGAGGAGGTGGAGCCTGCCCTGACACCTGATACTAAATATGAAAAAAATGGATGTTATTCAGGAAGTGCTTTTGAACATAATGATGAACTCTATTTATTTTATACAGGAAATGTAAAGCATAGTAATGGATCCAGGGACTCCTACCAATGTTTGGCAAAAAGCAAAGATGGGATAAAATTTGAAAAATTAGGGCCTGTAATAGACGGTCCGCCACAAGGATACACAAAACATTTCAGGGATCCAAAGATTTGGAAAAGAGGGAATATCTGGTATATGGTGATTGGAGCTCAGACAAAGGGTGAACAGGGTAGAGTGCTGCTCTATACTTCTATAGATTTAAAAAAATGGGAATATAAAAAAGAAATTGCCGGAAGCCAGATAAATGGACTTTCAGAGTTTGGTTATATGTGGGAATGTCCTGATTTTTTTGAATTAGGAGGAGCAGACGTACTGCTGGTATCCCCCCAGGGGATAGAGGAGAATGGAGACAAGTATAACAATCTCTATCAGACTGGATATTTTATAGGAGATTACGGCTGGAAAAATAATAAATTTAATCATGGTGATTTTTTTGAGATGGACAGAGGATTTGAATTTTATGCTCCTCAGACAACAATGGATTCACAGGGAAGAAGACTGCTGTTTGGATGGATGGGGATGCCTGAAATGGATGATGAACCGACTAAAAAAGATGGATGGATCCATGCTATGACTCTGCCGAGAGAACTGGTCTATAAAGACAGTAAAATATATCAAAAACCTGTAGAAGAATTAAAAAAATTAAGAAAAAATAAAGTAGAGTATCGTGAGATAAAAGTAGAAAAAGAATTATCTCTAGACGGGATTGAGGGAGACTCCTACGAACTTATAGTAGAGATGTCGGCTATAGAAGGACGGTCAGGAATAAGAGTAAGAACATCTGAAACAGAAAAAACAGATATATATATCGATGTGGAGAATAAAAAATTAATTTTCGACAGAAATCAATCGGGAGAGGGATATAGAGGAATAAGGAAATGTGATTTAGAAAGGGTAGACAGGCTGAAATTACATATTTTTATAGACAGGTCTTCTATAGAAATTTTTGTCAATGATGGAGAAGAGGTATTTACCTCTAGAATATTTCCTTCAAAAAAATCCCAAGGGGTGGTATTCTATTCATTAGAAGCCTGTAAATTAGACAAGATAAAATATTACAAGATATAGGGGCTTTAATTTTATAAATAAGGAGCCTCACTATGACTATAAAGGAAGTGGCTAAATTGGCAGGGACATCTCCTGCAACAATTTCCAGGGTAATAAATAATTCTGGATATGTAAAAAAAGAAGTAAGGGAAAAAGTAAAAAAATAATAGAGGAAACAGGATACAGGCCAAATGCCTTTGCAAAAGCTCTCCACCAAAAAAAAAGCAGTACCATAGGAGTGATTTTACCCAAGATAAATGCATCCTCTTCGGGAGATACAGTGAGTGGAATAACTGAAATTGCATCGAAAAAAGGGTACTCCATCCTTTTGGGAAATACCAGTCATTCTCAAGAGAAAGAGATTGAATTTTTAAACTTATTTAAAGAAAAGCAGGTGGATGGGATTATACTTGTGGCCACAATAATAACTGAAAGACATAAAACTATAATAGATAAATTAAATATACCCCTGGTTATAGTCGGGCAAGATTCAAAGGGGATAGCTCCATGTGTAGTATTTGATGAGGAAAAAGCTGCATATGATATGGCTGCATATATGATAGGGAGTGGAAAAGAAAAATTAGCTTTTATAGGTGTAGACGAGAGTGATATAGCAGTAGGAGAGGGAAGAAAAGCCGGATATAAGAAAGCCTTGAAAAAAAATAAGATATTACTAAAAAAAGAGTATATAGAAAATGGGGCGTTCACTGTAGAAAGCGGGTATGAAGCTTGTAAGAAAATTTGGGAAAGAAATTATAATAAACCTCAAGGAATATTTGCATCGACAGATAAGATGGCAATAGGTGCTATAAACTATTTGCTGGATATTGGTCTGGAGGTGCCGAAAGATGTTGCAGTATCTGGAATAGGAGGAGGATTTTTGTCAAGATATTATAAACCAAAAATAACCACCTTATTTTATAATTATAAAAAATCGGGAATAGAATCTGCCCGGTTGTTGTTTGATCTCATAGACAAAAAAGAAGTGGAGCAAAGGGTCGTGATAAAGCATAAGCTGATAAAACAAGAAAGTGCTTAGACTATAAATTTTAAAAGATCTATTAAAAAAAATGGCTTCCCGATTGGGAAGCCTTAATTTTATATAAATGGCGATGAGAGAGGGATTCGAACCCTCGGTAGATTGCTCTACACATACGTTCCAGGCATGCGCCTTCGACCACTCGACCATCTCACCACTGCTTAACTATAATACTATATTATATAGGATAACGCAAGGAGAAAAGTTAATAGAAATTTAGAATCTAAAAACTTAGCCACGAATTAACATTAATGCTAACAAATAAAATTTTTTTGACACAGATATCACAGATAAAAATAGATTAACACAGATGATTTTATAAGCTTTAGATGTTGACTTTAGATTATTCTTCCTAGGTTTCCCAATTCACATCGTAAAACCAAAGTTAGGAGTGGAAGAAAAAAATATAATTAAAGAAAAAGAATAAAATCGGGTTAAAAGTCAGTATCCAGTCTGCGTCAAGTGTTTTGACTTTTATAAAACTCTTAAAATATCATCGGTGGTGTAGATCATCTCAAATTTATCTAAATTATCGATAATATGCTCTTTTTTCTTGAGAGGCAGTTTTTTAGTATAATAAGTCTTAGTTTTATCATAATTTTTAACCACCTCAAACTCCTC
>DAOUPY010000132.1 GCA_030625925.1 Fusobacteriaceae bacterium
TTTCCCACCTCCGAAATTAAAAAGACAATAAGCTTTTAACTTCAGTATTTTCCATTGATGTTCTCTTGCTTTACATATAAATTATTCCCCAACCACAACCAAAAATCTAACACAAAACTCCTCTTCTATTCAGTTTGACTACCAAAGTAAACATTTCATTTAGTTGGTAGAAGTGAATATCTATACAAGGATATTCAAAAAAAATTTAAACTTTTTCAAAAAAAAATAACTTTCTACTGAAAGTTATTTTCCCACTATATATTCAATGCTTTTAAAATATCTTTTATACTTTCCTCTGAAACCTTATAGCAGACTTGTTTTCCATTTTTCCTGGAACTTACTATCCCTGAATTTCTAAGGTGTGCCAAATGCTGGGAAGCACTGGACTGGGAGACATTTAAAAGCTCTTCCAAATTTCCTACACAAATTTCATCTCTAAGTGTTAACTCTCTCAATATCCCTAATCTTATTGGATTAGACATCATCTTAAGCAGTAAGGTTGCTCTTTCTATAGTCATCTTTCCCCCTCTAAATAATCCCATTTCTCGTCAAATTTTCTTTTTCTTCCCCAATGGTAGTCATCCCTGAATGGCCGTTATATACCCTTGTCTCTGGCGGTAAAATTTCACATAATTTTTTCAAACTGGCAAACAAAGTTTTCCCATCACTGGTTGGCAGGTCATATCTTCCATAACTTCCTTTAAACATTGTATCCCCTACGATTACCATGCCTGATTCTTTATGAAAAAAACATTTTCCGCCTCTGGTATGTCCCGGAGTATCTATTACCATAAATTCATCTATAGTATCTCCATCCTTTACTGTTTTATAACTATCTTCATATTTAAAATCTATATTAGCCAGGTAGTTTGAAAGACTGAGAGCTGAGTTTGTAAAAAACTCCTCCTCTTCCTTTCCTATATATACCTCTATATTAGGATAGATCTCTTTTAATTTTAATAGTCCAGCAATATGATCATAGTGACCATGGGTAAATATAACTTTTTTTAGAGTTAAACTGTTCTCCTCTATAAAACTTTCTAATTCCGATAAGTTTGCCCCACCACAATCAAATAAAACAGCCTCTTCACCCTTCCAAACTAAATAACCATTTGTTGGCATCATTCCAAGCTTAAATTCTTTTATTTTCATCTTTTTTCTCCTATTTCTATCAATAAATTTAATTTTTTTATATTATATATCCACTGAAACTACTGGCCTATAATATAATTATATTTGAATACATATAACAAGATTAACATAAATTTTAGCAAATAACAACTGATTTCACATAATTTAAGATCAAAAAAATAAAGGTTGTGTATTTTTTATTTCTCTTCAAAAAAAACGAGCCCAAAGGCCCATTTCTTTTATTATTTTAACACATTATTAAAATAAATATTACATAAGTTTATAAAAATTAAAATTATGTTTAGTTGGATAGAACATTAAGTTACTTTTTATACATTAAATAAGAATTCCATTAAATCCCCATCTTTTACAACGTATTCTTTCCCTTCAAGTCTAAGTGATCCAGCTTCTTGAGAACCTTTCCAACCATTATTTGTGATAAATTCATCATATCCTACTACTTTAGCTCTGATAAATCCTTTTTCAAAATCAGTATGGATCTCTCCAGCAGCTTTAGGAGCAGTATCTCCTACCTTTATAGTCCAGGCTCTAACTTCTTTTACTCCTGCTGTAAAGTAAGTTTGAAGTCCTAGTAATTTATATCCACCACGAATAAGTCTGTTTAATCCAGGCTCAGTTACTCCTAATTCCTCTAAGAACATCTCTCTATCTTCTTCTTCCATCTCTTGCAATTCAGATTCAACCTGAGCCGATACGATTACAACCTCTGCATCAAGATCTTTTACATATTCAATTACCTGCTCTACATATGCATTTCCTGTAGCAAGATCACTGTCAGATACATTAGCAGCAAACATCATCGGCTTTACTGTTAATAACTGGTATCCCTTTATAGTTTCTAATTCTTCTAGAGTTAATTTTAACGTATTTAATAATTTAGAATCTTCCAGGTGAACTTTACATTTTTCCAATACAGGAACTAATACCATAGCTTCCTTGTTTTTAGCTCTCATTAACTTAGCTTGTTTTTCGAGACCTCTCTCTACAGATTCTAAATCTGCTAAGATAAGTTCAGCATTTATTACTTCAATGTCTCTTATTGGATCTACAGAACCATCTACATGAACTACATTTTCGTCCTCGAAACATCTTACAACCTGACATATTGCCTGTGTATTTTTGATATGTGTTAAGAATTTATTTCCTAATCCCTCTCCACTTGCTGCACCCTTTACTAATCCTGCGATATCTGTAAATTCTACTGTAGCATGTTGCACTCTTTTTGGATTTATTATCTTTGATAGTTCATCTAACCTACCGTCAGGAACTGTTACCATTCCTACATTTGGCTCTATGGTACAAAAAGGATAGTTTGCCGCTTCTGCCGCTCCTGCCTTTGTTATTGCATTAAATAATGTTGATTTACCTACATTTGGTAATCCAACGATTCCTATTCCAATCATCTTTTTTTTGCCTCCTAAAATTCTTTTTTATTGCTTAGAAATTTATAAAATCGTGTAATAAAATTAAGTTTTAAATAATTAAAATTATTCCTAAGTGAATGCAACTTCATGTTGCTTTTTTACTCTTAATTTTATCATTTATAATAAGTAATTACAAGGCAATCTCTGAAAGTTGTATTTTAAATTTATTCCAAAAATTTAATTTTTATATTTTATAATTTTTTTAGTAATAAAAAACCTATAAACATAGATATTTTTTAGACATCTACATTTATAGGTTATAGTTTAAAAAACAATTTACTTTAATAGATCAATTAAGCCGTCATTTCTACTTCTTCTTTTTCCTCTACAACTAAGCTGTTTAACTTCTTATCCAGTCCCCAAAGGATAATTCCAGCGAAGATAGCAATTGCTGCAATAACAAGATATGCCTTTGCAAAGTCAAACTTTAGCGTATATGCATATAAGTAACCATATGATTTACCTGCAAAGAACACTGCTAATACCCAGATACTCATCATCCCAGTTAGTAATCTTGGTGGCGAGAACTTTGCGATAAATGAATTTCCAAGTGGAGAGAACACCATTTCACCAGTGGATAATACAACACCCATTGCAATTATCCAAGCGATAGGAGCAAGATTGTTTCCTCTTGAAATGTCAGCTACTGCAAATATTACATAAGATGACCCTAGAAGCATCATACCTAAGGCAGTTTTCTTAAACATGCTTAAGTCACCCTGAGGTCTCTTAGCTAATCTTGACCATAACTTACCTAATACAGGTCCTAATGCGATACACATAAATGCGTTTAATGAATCAAACCAAGCTGTAGGAATTGTAAAGTTTCCAATCATCCAGTTTGCAGCTCCGTTGTCTCCACCCCAGTAATAATAAACTGGCATATATGCTAAGTACCATAGTATCCAGAAGATAATTGAGAAGAATGATACTAAGACTATCGCAGCAACTCTTTTCTTTTCTATTGTGGTTAAAGGAACTTTTTCTTCCTTTACTTCCGTTTTTTTCTCTGCTTTATTTTCATCGATTTTAAATGGCTTTTTACCTGTGTCCCCTAGAAATCTCCAACCATATACAAAGAAGATTGCATTAACAAACATTACTATTGCAATAACTAAGAAACAGAAAGAATATCCTTTGATTCCTACAAGCAAACCGATAATAGTTGTTCCCAAGAAAGCACCAACATTAACAAATGAATACTGAGTAGAAAATGCTCCGTCTAATTCACCGGGATCATCGAAAAGTCTACCTGTTATAGCGTTTGTCTGGCACTTAAATAATCCTGTACCTAAAGATAGTAAGATAATCATTAAGTTAACCATCCCGGTACTATTAGCTTGCCATCCCACTAAGTAACCTGCTCCCATGAGTAACATACCGATAGGCACAAGGTATCTGGCTCCAAATACTCTATCTGAAAGATATCCTCCAATTATTGGTGCTAAATAAGTAAATGCTACCAAGTTTGCCGTCATCTTTGCTGCATCCCCTGGTCCAATTCCTAATCCACCATCTGCTATCTTAGCAACTAAGAATACTGCGATTAACCACTTAGCTGAATAAAACGCAAACCTTTCAAATACGAAAGCCATTGAACACACGTAAAATCCTAATGGCTTTTTTCCTGCTTTTTCCATTTTCATCATTCCCCCCGATTAAAAAATTGATATTGCTTTTATATTTATAAAAAATCAAGTTACTACCTTTAAATTGTGATAAATAACAATGATTTTAAATATCATAACTATACATTATTAATTATTAAAACAACTTTTTTCTTTGTGAAAAATTTAGTAATTAATAATCAATAAATTCTTTAAAAGTGAAAACTTATAATATATATCTTCACTAAATTTTAAAAAAAGTTTTATATTTTAGCACATATATTTATTTTCGTATCAAACGTTCGAAATTTGTTTCGTTTCTCACTACAGTGTACTACATAATTACAAATTTTCAATAAGTAAAACAACTTTTTTTTAATTTTTCAAAGATTTAATTAATATAACGATCAATTGTTTAAAGAAAATCATATTATAATCACATTAAATTAACTATAAACTTATAGTTTTATAATTTTGAATTCTATAGAAAATAAAAAGGCTTCTAAATCTGTTGAAGGACTAAAATCAAACTACTCATATTTCACCTCAAAAATGAATGGTTTCACAATATAGTTTCTTTGCGGGATCATTCTGAGAACTTTATTAATTGCGTTCAAAAACTTGGATTTCAATTGATAGAAAAAATAAAATCAAATAGAATTTTTATTACTAATTAGTTTTATTGCACACATAGAAAAAATAAAACACTTAGAGACAAAAATGATTAACCAACCTCAATAAAGCTAACTAAAATAAAGAATATTGTTCAATCATGGTGAAATTACAATACAATTAAAATAATTTAATTTGACATATTTATTTATAAATAGTAAAATCCGAACATATAATCATACTAACTAGTTATATATTGGAGGCAGGATGAAAATTGGTATTATAGGGACAGGCAGGTTAGGAATATCTCTGGGAAGATATTTAAAGTATCGAAATTTTTCTATCTCAGGATATTTAAAGAGGGAAGGTAAAGAAAATGTCATAGATCTATCTAAGCTGGGATGGAGACCTTTTGAGAGTTATGCAGAAATAGCGGCGCGATCAGATATAATTTTAATTGCTGTTCCCGACGATGAGATTATTAATGTTTGGGATAAGCTGTCCAAGGAAAATATAGAGGGCCGCTGTGTAATCCATACCAGTGGTGCACTCTCCTCAGAAATATTTTCCGACGCAAAGGAACTGGGAGCAGAGGCCGCTTCCCTCCATCCAATGATGACTTTT
>DAOUPY010000133.1 GCA_030625925.1 Fusobacteriaceae bacterium
TTTTTACTCAACTTTATTTCAAAATCAAAGGCTGAAACTAAACTAGAATTTACCTTAATAACTTTATCATCCTCTAATTTTGATAAGATCTCTAAATAGTTTTTATTTTTAATTTTTTTAGAAAAAACCTTATTCCTGATAGTTGAAGTATTTTCTCCTATGAGGAGCGGATTTTTACTATGAAACTCCTCCAGCATAGATAAAAGTTCTGCCTTTTTCTCTTCTAAGAAGTTTTTATGCATATATATAGTTTCATTTAAGGCTGTTAACTCTAAAACTTCCTTATTTTCAACTAATTTTTCCAATGATTTAGTGATATCTTCAGCACTTCCAAAATTTAATTTTATATCTTCAAAAGATGGATATTTAGAACTTAATTCCTCAATGACGCTGGATAGTTTAATACTGTTATCGTTCTTCCCACCCTTTAATTTTTCGATTAATTTTTCATCAAATCTTTTAGCCTTTGCAGCCATTGGATTTAGGATAGTTACTCCTCCGATAGTAAACATAGGGGAATAATTACGAAGTATTCCCAGATCTCCAGTGAATCCAACCAATTCCTTCTCTAAGATCAACTGGGCATAACCGCTGTCTCCAGCTTTTAATTCCTGTTGATCCAGTAATTTTATTCTACAGATGATCTCTTTGGTTCCATGATGAAATCTAACCCTCTGGTTATTTTTCAGGATCTTACTGTTGGAAGACAGATAATTTATCTCTACATCCATAAGTCTGGTTACAGAAAGAGAATTAGGAGTAGCTACTACACTTCCCCTTTTTATATCTTCCTTGTCTATCCCTGCAAGGTTTATAGCACATCTATTCCCTGCACTGAGCGTATCTACACTCAGACCGTGATTTTGTATCCCTCTGATCTTTGCTACCCTGTCACCTGGATATATCTGCAACGAATCTCCTACTTTTAAGTCTTTTCCCTGAGATGTTCCTGTGATGACCGTTCCAAATCCCTTTACACTAAATGATCTGTCTACCGACATTCTAAAAACTATTTTTTCACATTCTTCATCTTTGATAGTTTCTACTAATTCACTCAATGAATCTTTTACTTCCTGGTAAGAATTTGGATTATCTATAGAAGTTTCAATCATAGAAGCCCCGCTTAAAAAACTTCCTCCTAACTCTTCTTCTATTTCATGTCTTACTTCCAACACCCTTTCTTTACTTGCCATATCACACTTAGTTATCACTATAACACCGTGATGGATTCCTAAAAGCCTCACTATATCAAAATGCTCACGAGTCTGGGGCATTATTCCATCATCAGCGGCTACTACTAACATAACTATATCTATTCCTGTAGCTCCTGCCATCATATTTTTTACAAATTTCTCATGTCCCGGAACATCTATTATCCCTACTTTTTCTCCATGTAGATCGAGGTAACTAAATCCTAAATCTATGGAAATTCCCCTTTTCTTTTCTTCTGGTAATCTATCGGTATCTACCCCTGTAAGGTTTTTTATTAACGTAGTTTTACCGTGATCTATATGTCCTGCCGTTCCAATTACTATACTCATATTGTATCAATCCCTTTACTCAAAATTTCATAAATACTATCCATATCATCCTCATTCAAAGTTTTACAGTCTAAAATTAGTCTTCCTCCTTGAATCCTGCCAACTATAGATAATGAATTATTCCGAAGAACCCTTTCTAGTTTAACAATACTGCTTCCTACATAAGATATGGCTACCCCAAAACTATCCATAAGTTCCGTAGGCATAGATCCTCCTCCGATCATTGCATTAGTTTCAACAAGATCCACTTCTAAAGTTTCTAGAGTTTTTAACTTTTCATATAAAATATGAGCTCTTTTTTCTACCTCATCTTTCCCCTCTAAGATCATTCTGAGAGTAGGAATATTTTTTATAGCTTCCGATTCATCTAAATACTCCCTCAAAGTCACTTCCAAGGCAGCTATAGTTAACTTACTTACTCTTAGAGTACGTAAAAGATTATTTCTTTTCATCTTTTCAATATACTGTCTTTTCCCTACTATTATTCCAGCTTGAGGTCCTCCTAAAAGTTTATCCCCGCTAAATGTAACTACATCTATTCCGGATTTTAAACTCTCTTGAACTGTAGGTTCTTTCTTATATCCATATTTAGCAAAATCTACCAGTACTCCACTGCCTAAATCTTCAATAGAGATCAACTTTTTATCTCTGGCTAATTTAGATAACTCTTCATTTTTTACTTCTTTCGTAAATCCCATGATCTTGTAGTTAGAAGTATGAACTTTTAGAAGTGCTTTGGTTTCAGGTGTTATAGCCTCCAAATAGTCCTTCTTATGAGTTCTATTTGTCGTTCCTACCTCTATCAGCTTTGATCCGCTATATTCCATTATAGCGGGAATCCTAAAGGATCCACCTATCTCTACTAATTCCCCTCTAGAGACAATCACTTCACTGTCCTTAGTCAGGGTATCTAAAACTAGTAATACCGCTGCCGCATTATTATTTACTACCAGGGCACTCTCTGCTCCTGTAATATCACAGATTAATTTTTCAATATGGGAATATCTGCTTCCCCTCTTACCAGTAGGTATATCATATTCCAGATTATTATAGTTGCTGGCTATATTTACTATATTTTTCACACTACTCTCCATTAATTTAGACCTTCCTAAATTAGTATGAATAATCGTTCCTGTAGCATTAATTACCCTTTTGAGATTCAATTGATTTTTGGATTCAATCAGCTTTATTATCTTGTTGGTGATCTCTATTTTCAGATCTTCCTTATCTATCTCTATATCAACTAGTCTTTTATTTAATATCGCTTCTCTATAAAATGCAATTCCCTCACGAATAGATTTAATTAAAATATTATATGGAACATCATCTTTATATTTTTCTAATTTTTCACTTATTAAAAATTCATCTACCTTTGGCAGATTTGATAACAATCTTTTCACCTTTAAATCCCCCCTTTATCGCCTATATAACTTTCATTCTATATGTATTTTTTTTCACAACTTCTCCCACAAGGCTGGATTCTATATCCAGTTCCTCTAAGTCTGCTAGAAGTTTATCTGCATCTTCATTTGCTACACTTATAAGTAAGCCCCCTGAAGTTTGCGGATCAAACAATATCTCCTCCATAGGAAACGAAACTCCTTCTAAAACTACTTTATCTCCCAGATGTTTTCTATTTTTTTGTCCGGCAGAGGTAATCAAGAATTCTTCAGCATATTCATAGGCTTCCTTTATATAAGGCACTTTTTTACTGTCTATTATTATACTGATCTCATCATTCAGCATCTCTGATAGGTGTCCTAAGAATCCGAATCCAGTTACATCTGTACACCCATTTACCTCATATTTTTTCATCTTTTCAGCTGAATATTTATTCAGTGTTTCCATGAGTTTTATAGCTTCCTTGTAAGAACGATCGTTGGCTTCTCCTACATTATGAGCTGTAGTTACTATTCCAATTCCAAGGGGTTTTGTCAGGATTAATTTATCTCCTGTCTTACACGTGTTATTGGCTATTACCTTATCAGGGTGTACCACTCCTGTTACAGACAACCCATATTTTGGATTTTCATCATTTACAGAATGTCCTCCACTTAAGATTCCACCTGATTCCGTTACTTTTTCAGCTCCGCCACGTAAAATTTCCCCCAATATATTCGGATCTAATTTTTCTGGGAAGCACACTATATTTAATGCCGTAAGTACATCTCCACCCATTGCATATACATCACTGAGAGAGTTAGCTGCTGCTATCTTTCCATATGTATACGGATCTTCAACTATGGGAGTAAAAAAGTCTAACGTCTGAATTAAAGCCATATCCTCACTTACCTTGTACACTGCAGCGTCATCAGCACTATCAAATCCAATAAGTAGATTCTCATCATATGCCTTTGGGATATGAGCCAACACTTTTGATAGAACACCCGGTCCTATTTTAGAAGTTCAGCCTCCACCGCTGCAAAATTTTTTGAATTTATTCATCTTATTACCTCCCATATTTTTTTCCATTTTAACATTTTTCCCATGTTAATTCAATGTAAGAGTGGAAGTAGTACTCAATAATCATAAAAAGCAACGTGACGCTGCATCCAGATAGTTACAATATAAGTTTTTATAATCTTTTATTTATTCCATAAAATTTAGCACAAAATTCTATATTTATGAAATATATTATTAGTATTTTAAGGATGCCCCTCGGGAGTATAATTTCTTATACTAAAAAAAGAAGGATTTTTAAATCCTTCTCTTCATAAGAGTCCATATAAATACTTTACCTCAAAATTAACATTAAAACGTTATCTAGTTATTTATCCTTAAACAACCTCTTAAATTCACCATAACCCTCTTTCTCTAAATCTTCTACCGGGATAAATTTGAGAGACGCTGAATTCAAACAATATCTAAGCCCTGTAGGCTCTGGACCATCGTTAAATAAATGACCCAAATGGGCATCTCCATCCTTACTCCTAATCTCTATCCTTTTGTTGAGTAATCTATTATCTTCCTTTTTCACAATATTTTCTGCAACTAATGGTTTGGTAAAACTGGGCCACCCTGTTCCAGACTTATATTTATCTACTGAGCTAAAAAGTGGTTCTCCAGAGATGATATCCACATAGATCCCGTCTTTTTTATTATCCCAGTATTTATTTTTAAATGGTGGTTCTGTAAAATCTTCCTGTGTTACTTTAAACTGTATATCTGTTAATTTTTCCTTCAATTCATACCTCCCCCAGTCTTTTCTATCTTTTCCCCAAATTTCATCCAAAAAATCATCCCTTCCAGAACGCATCCTATAATATTTGTATCTCAATGATTTTTTTTTGTAATAACCTTGATGATATTCTTCAGCTTTATAAAAAATACTAGCAGGTAAAATAGGTGTGATTACTTTGTTTCTATATACCTTTCTTTTCTCTAGATTTTTTTTAGACAGCTCTGCTTTTTCCCTCTGGGTTTCATTAAAATAAAATATAGCTGTAGTATATCCATGCCCCCTGTCTGTAAATTGTCCTCCTGGGTCTGTAGGGTCTACCTGTTTCCAATAAATTTTCAAAAGCTCCTCATAGGTAATCTGATTTGGATTATATATAACCTCTACAACCTCAATATGGCCTCCTGAACCATAGTTCTCATAGATAGGATTACTAGTGGTTCCCCCAGTATATCCAGATACCACAGATTTAACACCCTCCATTTTTTCAAAGGGGTGCTCCATACACCAAAAACACCCTCCTGCAAA
This sequence comes from Fusobacteriaceae bacterium, assembly GCA_030625925.1. GTDB lineage: Bacteria > Fusobacteriota > Fusobacteriia > Fusobacteriales > Fusobacteriaceae > Psychrilyobacter. The sequence continues at coordinate 5,248 of DAOUPY010000133.1, forward strand.
GACAGCTTTCTCATACTCGGCTCCATATAGGTTAAGACTCATTAAAATAATTAATAGTGTTATCAATTTCTTCATGATGATCATCCTCTCCTTTAATAGGTTTTATTCGTTTAAAATGATAAAATAATTTATTTAATATCTAATATACTAAATACTAAAAAAAAA
>DAOUPY010000432.1 GCA_030625925.1 Fusobacteriaceae bacterium
ACCCTTCCAGCTCCTATAACCAGGTCAGAGTCGGCCATATATTCATAGACGTTATCGATATATCCTGTAAAATTAACCTTGGTTTTAAATTCATTAAATCTTTCCGGTATATCTTTTCCGCCAATTATATTTATAATGTACTTGTCTAAATCTATGGAATTAGCTAAGAGGCTATAAGTTATATCCGCTTTAGGGCCTGATAAACGACCTATGATAGAGATCACTTTTTTTTCATTTTTAGGAGGAGTTGAAATTTTAAATTTAGTTAAATCTATCCCATTTCTAAGAACTTTAATTGCAGCAGGATCTACATCAAAGGTTTTTATTAGATCTCTTTGTATATTTTCGCAGACAGCATATCCGCACCCAATAGGCTGCTTTCTTTTTCTGTGTTTAGATACATGCTGCATCCCGTGAACAGTAGTTATAAATGGAGTTTTTGTGAGTTTACAGGCTATCTCTGTACTCCATGCAGAGGCACGAGAGTGAGCATGAACTACATCTATCTTATTTTGCTTTATAATTTTTATTAATTTTATTATCTGATCCAATCTCTGAAAGATATTTCTCTTGTTGAATGCAAGGGGGATATATTCACCTCTATTCTTCTTAGTCAGTGTATCTGAAACAAAATATAAATTATGTCCCCGGTCTATTAATTTTTCTCCTATCTCAACTGCATAGACTTCAGCTCCTGTAACTTCCAGCTGAGATAATGCCATCAATATATTCATTAAATTCCTCCTTGAATTTGCTTTTAAAATTTTATTTTATTGCTTTATTATACCATAAATTGATTTTGTCGCTGTTAGGAAATTTGCATATTCTATGGTTAATTTTTTAGAATATAAATATTATAGACACGGGTTCGGTATCCCTCACTTCCACCAACAAATCCAAGACTCCTACTTATCTAAAAACTAAAAAACTAAAAATAGCTAAAAAAATAGCTAAAAAAATATTTATTAATTTTATTTAAAATGTTATATTTAATACTATAAACTGACAATGGAACAGATTTAACACACTAATTGTTCCTTGAATTATAGAATTATAGTAGTTATACTCTAAGTATATAGAGTAGGGAGGGAGTATGAAAAAAGTTAGAATTACAATTCCATATTTTATAAAACAGTCACTACAATCAGACCTAGATCATTTTAAGATATCTTTAAGTAAATTAGGAAATAGTCTTTTTAAATCTTATTCTACAATGGATATTGAAAAAAATAATTTTCTAGGAAAAGATACTGAAGTTGTTCAATTTAATTTAAATAGTTCAAATGAAGATATGTATTTTAGAGTTCTCCAAGAACAACAAATGGAAACAGAAGCAGAATACTTTAGAAGTATTTTTTTAGAATATTTGAGTAATCCTAGATATAAAAGAGAAGAGATTATATTTTCTGATCATTTTAAAAATATCCAGGAAGCAATGAAGTTTAATAAAAAACTTAATATTAAGTATAAAAAAGAGATTAGAACAGTGAGTCCTTATTTTATAAAGGAAGGAGATAGGGAAAGTTCTTCTTATTTGTTTTGTTATTGTGAGCGTAACGATGACTACCGAAATTACAGAATCTGCAACTTAAATAAAGTTTTTATATCTAAATTGGATATTGAAAAAAAAGACATAGAATATATTGAGAAAGTGAAAAAAAACTTCGATCCCTTCAATTCATTCGGGAAAGTAGTAAAAGTTATTTTCAGTGAGGAGGGAGAAAGACTATATAAAATACTTACTCATAACAAACCTAAGTTAATTGAAAATAATGACTTGCTCTCAATTTTTGAATGTTCAATTGATCTAGGAAAAGCATATTTTAGTCAATTTTTATCAGAGGTAGAAGTAGTAGAACCTCTTGAATTGAGAAACTGGTTTAAAGATCAATTTAAATATGGTAGTTATAACTATAGAGTTGAAAGAGATTTATAAACATTGAATGGGTCAAAATTTGGTATAGTAGAGGGAAAATAAAATATTAATAATTTATAAAGGGGGAAAAATGGGAACACATAATATTACTTTAGTAAAAAAATTAGAAAAATTAAAAACTGATGAAGAGATAATAAGAACCTTATCTCAAGAGGCAAATGAAAAAAAACATTCTAAAGAAATCTTAATTAATTCTCTAAAAAAAATTAATTTCTTTGACGGAAAAGATAAAGAGTATGTTGGTGCAGTATATGGAATAATTGACACTGGTAGAATTTATGACTATAACATGAGGTTTTATCAAGCATCTAAAGGACATG
>DAOUPY010000225.1 GCA_030625925.1 Fusobacteriaceae bacterium
AAAGCTCCATCAGATGTGGATTTTAATTTATATTTTTTTCCTGGTAGTACATTTAAATTATCATATCCCCTGGATTTTATATAATCTATCATAGTCTGGCTGATCCTGGATGCCTCTTCAGTTTCAGAGGCTCTATGATGAAATAATATAGCCTGTGTTGCCACAGTAACTACCGGGACTATTCCTATAAGTAATATTCCTAGAGCTACTAAGGCTTCAATTAAACTATATCCTATTTTTTTTTTATTCCTTTTATTTTTCATTTTTTCTTGAATCATCATTTCACCTCCTGCCACCTAGCTTAAATACCCTACTACTAATCCCGCTATTGCTATATATGGTCCAAAAGGCATTATATCCTTCCTATTTTTTTTCTTTAAAAGGATCAATCCGACACCAATTATTGCACCTAAAACAAATGCAATATTTAAAAACATAAAAACTTGATACAGGCTGAAATAACCTACCATTGCCCCTATACCCATAGCTAACTTAACATCTCCAAAGCCCATTATTTCATGACCAACACTTTCTCCATAACCATATAAAACTATGTAAAACAGTGCAAAAATTCCCGCTCCTAGTATACTTCTTTCAAAACCAATGGTAAAAAAAGAAGTCATAATTCCTATTATAAATATAGATAGACTAATCCTGTCTGGAATATAATAGTGGGTAAAGTCCACCCATATACCCACAATTAAGAGACAGATAAATATCAAATATTTTATGCCCTGCACTCCTAACCCAAACCTTAAGAAAAACAGGTAGAATAAGATCCCTGTTATAAACTCTACAATGGGGTACTGGATAGATATGCTTCCTTTACACCCACTGCATCTCCCTCTCAAAATAAAAATATAGGAAAATACCGGTATATTTTCATACCACCTTATAATATGCCCACACGATGGACAGTGAGAACTAGGAAATGCCACACTTTCCCCCTTTGGTATCCTATAAATACAAACATTTAAAAAACTTCCTATAATAAATCCTAATAATAAAACTACCCACTGCATCTTCTACCTCACTTTTTTCCTTAATTCACATTTAACTTATCAATTAATTTTTTTTTTAATTATCTTTAATATATACATTTATTTATTTTTTCCTATAATTTTATTAATAAAAAAAAATTAATTTAAATTTGTAATCATAATAATACTCTCATTATACGATTTAATCCGACATTGTGCAATCAACAAAAAAAGGTGCCCAAGGCACCTTTTAAGAAATTATTTATTTAAGTTGTAGAATACTCCCATACCTTGGTATACAGCAGAATCGCCTAATTGCTCTTCAATTCTTAATAATTGATTGTATTTAGCCATTCTATCTGATCTTGATGCAGAACCAGTTTTGATTTGACCAGCGTTAGTTGCTACAGCAACGTCAGCGATTGTATCATCGGCAGTTTCTCCAGATCTATGAGATACTACAGCAGTCCATCCTGCCTTCTTAGCCATCTCGATAGCTTCTAAAGTTTCAGTTAATGTTCCAATTTGATTTAATTTGATTAAGATTGAGTTAGCAGATTTTAATTCGATTCCTTTTGCTAAGTACTCAGTATTAGTTACTAACAAATCGTCTCCTACTATTTGAACTTTATCTCCCATCTTTTCTCTCATAGATGCGAAACCTTTCCAGTCATTTTCGTCTAATCCATCTTCGATAGATGTAATAGGATACTTTTCTACTAAGTCTGCATACCATGCTACCATTTCAGTAGTTGTTCTCTTAACTCCGCCTTCTCTTTTGAAATTGTATACTTTTTCTCCATCTTCTCCACCATCGCAGAACTCAGAAGCTGCAGCGTCTAAAGCTAAAGTGATGTCTTTTCCTGGTACATATCCAGCTGCTTTGATTGCTTCAATTATGATATCTAAAGCTCCCTCAGTTCCTTCAATTTTAGATGGTGCATATCCACCTTCGTTTCCTACGTTTGTAGAATCTCCATTGGCTTTTAAGATCTTTCCTAAGTGATGGAATACTTCAGTTCCCATTCTTAATCCTTCTCTAAATGATGTAGCTCCTACTGGTTGTACCATAAATTCTTGTACATCTACAGCTGAGTCAGCATGTGATCCACCATTTAAGATATTCATCATTGGTAATGGTAAATCTTTTGCGTTTGCTCCACCTAAGTATTTATATAAAGGTTGTCCTAAAGCGTTTGCTGCAGCTTTTGCAGTTGCTAAAGATACTCCTAATATTGCGTTTGCTCCTAATCTTGCTTTTGTTTTAGTTCCGTCTAAAGCAATCATCTTTCTATCTAAAGCTACTTGACCAGTTGCGTCCATTCCTAAAACAGCTTCTCTGATTTCAGTATTTACGTTTTCTACTGCTTTTAAACATCCTTTACCAAGGTATCTAGCTTTATCTCCATCTCTTAATTCAACCGCTTCTCTCTCTCCTGTTGATGCTCCTGAAGGTACTGCAGCTCTTCCCATTGATCCACATTCTAAGATTACGTCAACCTCTACTGTCGGGTTTCCTCTTGAGTCTAATATTTCTCTTCCTAAAACTTCTACTATTCTAGTCATGTTGTCCTCCTGAATTTTTTTATTATTTAATATGTATTAATAATAGTACATTTTTTTCACTATGTAAAGATTAATTTTGTATCATTTTCAAACAATTTTAGATCAAAAAATGCCTGGATGTTATTTTAACTGACTTTTATAGACCACACCTATAAATGTGTATTTTCAAAAAAAGATATAGAAAATTTCTATATCTTTTTTATAACTATAATTTTTTCAGCTCTTCCATTAACTTTTGATTTTTATAGTCATAGACTACTCTATTTTTTACTTTATCAAAGTCAGCTGCTTCAAATTTTACTTCCTTTGTCTTTTGGAATACATAGATTCCTTTTTCAGTTTTTATTACAGAAATTTCATTTAAGTTAGATTCAGATATTTTTGCTGCCAATATATCCTCATATCCTAAAGATTTGATATATCCATCTTTCTTTATATCTAAATATTCTGCAGTTTTATATTTTGAATATGCTTTTTTAGTAGCACCTTCAAAAGTTAACTTATTAGACTTCAGCTCTTCTGCCACTATTTTAGCCGTCTCTAATACCTTTTTAAAAGTTTTTTCTCCTGAACTCACTTTTATCAAGATATGGGAAGCTTTAACTTGGGCTTTTTCCTCATTTTTATTTTCTACAAAGATAATATGGTATCCAAATTTAGATTTAACCACTTCTGAATACACTTTTCCTGCTTTACATTTAAAAGCTGCTGTTTCAAATTCAGGAATCATTTGACCCTTTCCAAACCATCCTAAATCTCCACCATTAGGTGCACTTGGTCCCTCTGAATATTTTTTAGCCATCTCAGAAAAATTAGCAGCATCTACTTTTTTCAAAATCTCTTCTGCTCTCTCTTTAGCTTCTTTCATATCCAGGTCTGTGGGTTCTACAACAAAATTAATTATATTTGCGTCAACACTGGCTTCCACATTATAAACTTCTTTATTTTCATTAAAAAACTTTTTGATCTCTGCATCATCTGCTGCAATATTTGTTTTAATGTTCTCTACAAGCTGCAATTTAAGATCCATTATTTGATTCATCGTCGGTAGAGTTTCATCTTTTTCAGCCCCTCTATCCATTGCAATTTTTGCCAGCTTAATCTCATCTTTTATACTAGCTATAGATTTGATTTTTGCCTCATTATAGTCTTTAATACCGTAGAAAGATTGATACAATGCACCTTTTATAATATCTGCATTTGTTACCTCAAATCCATTTTCTTCAAACTCTACAGTAGGCGAAAGGTTCCCATAATTTTCCCTGATATCAGCTAGTTCAGCCTTTCTTTTAGCTGCTTCTACTAATTTGATCATCTCTTTATTTCCATTTGCGTCCTTTAGGCTTTTCTCAATAAGAGGTTTTGCCTCCTCATAGGTTTTACCTAGATACTCACTGTATCTATCTTTTTCATATTGAGATATTTTCTCTTCTTCTGAAATTTTAGTCTTTTCAACTATCTTATCTCTAGTTTTTTCCACTAAGATAGAATCTCTAATAGACGTTTCAAAAGTTTTTTTAGTGTATCCTTGTGCACTTAACATCCTTTTAAACTGTT
>DAOUPY010000314.1 GCA_030625925.1 Fusobacteriaceae bacterium
ATAACAGATCTTAACTGAATTCCTACTATCTCTTCCACTGATTTGGCCACTATCCCACTAAAATGTTCTTTCAACAACTTATTTATTTCAATACTCCTAAAAGTCGTCATAGGGCCTATCTCTATATTATTTTCATCTTCCCTTATATAATCCAGTTCTAGATTAGACAGATCTATTCCAATATTAATATTTTTATTTCCCAACCTCAAAAAGGCTGTCCCACCTAATATCACGTTGTTTCTGTTTTTAACTAAAGTTTCATACCCTTCTTCTATGGACTGAGCCATTAAATGCTGTTTTATTGTAAACATAGTTTCCTCCTGTAATGATATTTTATTATTTATTCCTATTAATTTAATTATTTCCTTTAAAAAAACCTACCCTTTCTCTACACGAGGAAGGGTAGGTAAATATATTAAGCTTGATTTAATTTACTTTCTTTAACAGTTTCTTTCTGCTCTATCTCTTTAGGCAGGACTATATTCAATACAACTGCTATTCCAGCTGATACAACTATTCCAGATCCTCCAAAGATTAATTTGAATGATTCCGGCAAATAAGTTAATGCTTCCGGAACACTTCCCATTCCAAATCCTACTCCTAAAGCTACAGCCACTATAACTGCATTCCTGCCTACTAATTTTTCTTTTGTGATCAAGTTTATTCCACTGATAGCTATCATTGCAAATAACATAACCAAACTTCCACCTATAACACTTGCAGGTATTACAGATATTAATGCTCCTATTTTTGGTATAAATGCTCCTGCTATCAAGAACATAGCCCCTGTTCCTACAACAAACCTGCTCATAACTCCTGTCATGGCTACAATTCCTGTATTTTGGCTGAATGAAGTAGTCGGTAAGATACTGAAAGAAGCTGCTATAACTCCTCCAAAACCATCGGCTAATATTCCGCCGGATAATTCCTTATCTGTTACCTCTCTATTGGCTCCACCCATTGTTACACCTGACATGTCTCCTACTGTCTCCACAGCTGAAACTACATACATCAGCATCATTGCTAATATGGCATCTAAATGAAATTCTAATCCATATGTAAATGGTTTTGGTACTACGAAGTAACTGGCCTGGCTTACAGCACCAAAATCAATCTTCCCCATAAATCCTGCTATTATTATTCCTGCTCCGGTTCCAACTGCTATTGCTGCTGTTCTCCAAATACCTTTTGCAAATTGATTAAAGATAATAACAACTATTAATACTGTTCCACCTAAAAAAAGATTTGACAGCGATCCAAAATCTTTTGCTCCAAATCCACCAGCTAAGTTTTTTATCCCAACCGGTAATAAAGATAATCCGATAGATAATACTACTACACCTGTTACGATTGGCGGAAAAAACTTTCTAACTTTTCTCATGAATAATCCAATAAATGCCTCGAATAATCCACCTACCAAGGCTGCTCCTAACACACCCTCAAATCCATATTTCAATCCAATCGAGATAGCTACAGGCACAAATGCAAAACTGGTTCCTACAACAACTGGTAATCTGGCTCCAATAGGCCCTATTCTGTACGCTTGGATCAATGTATTTAATCCTGATACAAACATAGTACATTGAATTAAAAATGTCAATTTATCACTTGGAATTCCTATAACCCCTCCAACTATCAATATTGGTGCCAGGTTACTCACAAACATAGCTAAAATATGCTGTAAACCTAATGGTATAGCTTCCTTAAGTACTGGTACTCCATCCAAATCATACGGTGATCTATTTTTCATTTTATTCCTCCTAAAGTCTTTTTATAACTCTAATTGTGGTTCGAGTAAACAAAAAAATGCCCACTCCTCCCAACAAGTGAGAAAATAGGCATCTAGGTTAAAGAATCCCCCTAATTTACATTAGATAGAATCCACCATATATACTTAATTTTTTCACTCATAGTAGGTCGTTTACGGTGACCTGTAGAGACGCTCCTCCTTATTAGGAGCATATACGAGTTAATTTATGTGTTTATAATACGATATTTCTATGGCAATGTCAAGAGGAATAATAAAAATCTAAAGAAGATTATTTTAATTCTGCTTCTATCTCTTCAATACTTGGTAAGGATGATTTAAACTCTTTAGGAAGTACCTGAGTTAATTTATATTCACTAATACCAATAGGTTTATTAATATCCTTTAAAGCGTATTCCACTACCATATTATCTTTAGATTTACAGATTAATATACCGATTGTAGGTTTATCTATATCTTTAGTTGCTACTAAATCATCTACTACTGAGACATAAAAATTTAATTTCCCTGCATATTCAGGTTTAAATTCTCCTGTTTTTAATTCTACAACTATATACGAATGTAATTTCACATGATAGAATAATAAATCTATATAAAAATCATTATTTCCAACTTCTAATTTATATTGCCTTCCAATGTATGAAAATCCAGCTCCTAACTCTAATAAAAACTTGGTTATATTTTCTACCAGAGAATCCTCTAATTCTTTTTCATTATAATTTTCTGTAAGAGTTAAAAAATCAAAACAATATGGATCTTTTAATGTCTGTATAGCTAAATCAGAATGAATATCAGGAAGTTTTTCTTTGAAATTAGTAATAGCTCCTCCCTGCCTTTCGTATAACTTATATTCTATTTGATTCATTAAAACATTTCTAGACCAATTATTTTCTATTGTCTTGTACACATAAAATATTGCTTCTTTTTTTCTTTAATTTTAGTAATAATTAGTATATGATGACCCCATGGGATTTGAAAAAGTTTTTGTTTTCCCAATTGGGCAACAGCTTGTTGCCCAATTGAATTCCAATAAAAATACCACTGTCTCATGTACTTGATATTTCTTATCGAAAATCCTTTGATATTTGGGAACTCTTTTTGTAAATCTTTACTTACTTCTTTTAAAAAACCGTCACCCCATGAAGATAATTTCTGTCTTTCAACTATTAATTGTGCAATATTCCAGTAAAGTTTCAACAATTCTTTATTTACTGAAATAGAAGCTTTTATTTGAGATGTTTGAATCTGAGTTTTTATCTCTTGGATAATCTTTTTATATTCATCATTTTGAATTATTTCTTTATTCATATAAATCCTCCACATTGTTACAACATTACT
>DAOUPY010000044.1 GCA_030625925.1 Fusobacteriaceae bacterium
CTAATGGAACTAATATAAATGTAAAGTGCGGCTCTACACATCCAGAAATTTTAGCTAAAGTTGTAGTTGGATACAGTGCAGACCTGGGATTGGCCTATGATGGAGATGCTGACAGATTGATGGCAGTAGATAAGTTTGGGAATATAATAGATGGAGACAAGATCATAGCTATATTAGCTTTAAATTTGAAAGAGAAAGATAATTTAAACAACAATAAGGTAGTGACTACCGTTATGAGTAATATGGGGTTTGAAAAATACCTTGAAAATAAAGGAATTACCTTAGTGAGAGCTAATGTAGGAGACAGGTATGTAATAGCTAAGATGAAAGAACAGGGCTTAAATCTTGGAGGAGAACAATCGGGACATATAATAATGTCAGATTATAACACTACGGGAGACGGAGTTTTAGTATCTTTAAAATTAGTAGAAGCACTGCGTGACTGTGGTAAATCTATAGATGAATTGGTATCAGGGATAGTAGACTGGCCGCAGATTTTAATCAATGTAAGGGTAGAAAATTCTAAGAAGAATACTTGGGATGAGAATAGTGCAATAAAAGAGATCATAAGGATAAAGGAAAAAGAGATGGACGGGTTAGGAAGAGTGTTAGTTAGAACTTCTGGAACGGAACCACTGGTTAGAGTAATGGTAGAAGGAAAAGATAAAGCTCAGGTAGATTCAGTAGCAGCTGAGATAGCAGATGTAGTAAAAAAAGAATTAGGATAATTAAATAAAAAGAGGTTCTTTATAAGAAGCTCTTTTTATCTAAAAATCACCTAAAAAATTATAAAAATAGAGGATGATTACTATGTATAAAAATTTTTCCAAAGTATACGATATAATGATGGAATATGCAGATTATGATGGATGGAAAGATATCATCGAAGAAAAGATAGAAAGATACGGAGACTCTCCTAAAACTATCTTAGATTTAGGGTGTGGGACAGGAGAAGTGCTTTTAAGATTACTTCCTAATTATGAGATGACAGGTGTGGATCTATCCAAAGAAATGGTAGAAATAGCCAATAGAAAAGTAGATGCTGCATCATTTTATGTACAGGATATGAGGGAGTTGAAATTAGAAAAAAAAAATGATGTTGTTATATCTCTTTTTGATACAGTAAATCATTTAATCTCCTTAGAAGGATTGAAAAAAACTTTTTCCAGTGTATGGGAAAATTTAAATGAAGATGGAATATATATATTTGATGTTGTAACTAGAGAGCTTATGGAAGAGATGTTCCCAGGAGGAAACTTTATAGATGACAGGGGAGATATAATGATCATCTGGGAACACGAGTATGACGATGAAGAGGGGATAGACTATGTGGATACTACTTTCTTTGTAAAGCAAAAAAATGGGATGTTTAAAAAGATAACAGAGGAGTATGTGAAGAAGATATTTACTGTGGAAGAGATAATGAATACTGCCAAAGAGGTAGGCTTTCAAGTAATAGAGGTAGAAGAAAACTCTGAATTAGCAGGAGAAAGAATATTCTTCACATTAAAAAAGTAGGGAGAAAAAATGGAAAAGAATAGAAAAAATATCATGATAATATCATATATGATGTTTGCGTATATGGGGATAGCTTTTTTGTCCCAAGGGTCTTTAAAATTAGAGATGGCAGGGAGTTTTGGAATAACTACATCGAAATTACAATATTTATTTACAGTGTTTTCCATGGCAAGTATGGTTACGGTAATTGCTAATAAGGTGTTTTTAGAGATAGTCCCATTGAAGGTAGAGGTTATTTTATCTAGTGTGTTTATATTGGTTGGAACGGTTTTGATGATTCTGACAAAGAATGTAGGTGTATTTATGACAGGATTAACGCTATCAGGCTTAGGGATAGGAATATATATATCTTTGGGGAGTTATTTAATTATAAATACATTTACTGAAGATAGAAATGGAAAACTTAATTTTTTACATTTTTCATACTCCATAAGTGCAGTGATAACCCCTATCATAGCAGCAGCATTAATTGGAATCAATCTGAGCTGGAATATGGTATACACTGTACTTCTAATTTTAGTAGTCGTAGTTATTTTATTAGCTCTAAAGACAGATTTTGATGGTGTGACCCATGAAAAAGATAAAAAGAATAAGGCGGGTTCAAATGGTTGGGATTTAAAGGTGTATTTATCAGCATCTATGCTTTTTTTATATGTTTTCACAGAGATGGTATTTTCATATTGGATAGTGGAGTATATGGTAAATAAAGGTGCCTACGGAGGAGAAGCTAAGGTCTCCCTTTCAGTGTTTTGGCTGTTTATAGCAGGAGGAAGATTGATAGCTGGTAAAATTGGTCATAAATTCAACGTGGGTAGTCTAGTCATAAGTTTATTATCCCTAGCTTCAATATCGTACTTCATTCTGATGCTGATTCAAGGAGTATGGATTATCTATATCTTTGTAGGTCTTTTAGGACTGGGTTTTTCTAGTTTATATCCTTCTATAATAGCTTTGGGAACTGAGGGGAGAAAGAATATAAGTCCAAGTTTAATGACCTTTATAATGACATCTGGATCTGTAGGAGGGATAGTATACTCTCCGATTTCTGGATGGATAAATAGTAATTTTGATGTGACGGCAACTATGGGAATAGGTGTGGTAACGACTATATTGATGTTATCTATATCACTGTTATTAAAATTTAAAAAAGAGAATGACTAAATTTTAATAACAGAAGGTATAAATTTTTTGAGTTAATGAGTAAAAATATTTACATTTTGCTGATTATATGATAATATTTTTAAGTGAAATTAATAACTTTTGAAAATTTCTAAGTCTTTAAGTGTAATGAAAGCGGAAAAAAAAACAAAAAAAAGAATGTTTTTAAGGAAAAATTAAGAATATGAATGAAAAAACAATGTTAATGTATTATGATATCAAGAGTAGTTTAAATATATATACTCCTTGACACAACCGACTAGTAGGTAGTAAAGTATTTGTAGAGAATCTTAGTTGGAGGATGTAATCATGGGTAACAAAAATGACATATTTTATTATTTGTCCTTACTAACTCAATTGGGATTTACTATAATATTTAGTATTTTGATATGTATTTTTGTCTATAAAGTAATTGCAAAATTTATAGGGGAAAATATATTTTTATTTGTCTTTTTTATAATATTGGGTGTTGCAGGAGGATTTTATAATGCTTATCGCCTAATAATGAAAAAAAAATAACTTTACCTTAAATTTAATTTGAGTCTGTAGAAAGATTGACTTTACAGCAAAATATAGGTAAGTTTATAAAGAAAAAATAAATAAAAAACGAGGTAGAATAATGGGAAAAGAATTGAAAATACTCATAAGAAACAGCCTGATATCATCGGCATTGTTACTTATATATGGGATAATAACTTTAGATAAATTGGTAATATTGGCTATGTTTGGAGGTTCTTTAGTTTCTCTTTTGACTCTATATATGACCATAAGAGATGCAGAAGTTTCAGTTCACAGTTCAAACGCTAACAAACTAACAATATTGGGATATACTAAAAGATATTTTGTATATGGTATATTTTTATATATAATGGCTAAATTTTTAGGATTTAGTGGTATTGTAATTGGAGGAATGGGACTTTTAAATGTTAAGTTCAACATATTATTATTTGGTGTTAATGGATTTATAAATAAATTAAAACACAGATTAAAAAATTAACTTCATGAAAGGAGGGTAGTTTTACTATGAGTAAGAAACCAATGAGTTTTAAAGTCTTTGCAGGTGTAGCAATAGCGGCAGCAGTAGTTATAAACTTGATATTAAAAGTTGCTGTGAAAGCTGGAGCAGTAAGTATACTTACGCCACCACTAGTTGAAGGACCGAAGGTAGTATTCTTTATACCGACTCCTCATAATTTTTCGTTCGCTATGGAAATGGCAAATGGAGGATATGGGATTCCAGTAACAATCACAGTTGTAACAACATGGGCCTTGATAGCTTTATTTTTCCTATTGTTTAATTGGGGATTAAAAAATCTTGAGATGGTACCAGGGAAAAAACAGGCATTTTTCGAAACATTATATGATGTATATAATAGTTTGGTAACACAGATGTTTGGTAAAAGAGGAAAGGAATTTGTAGTTTATATATCAGCTTTAATAAGTTTTATAGCTATATCTAATATTACATCATTTTTTCCAATTCCAGGATTCAGTACAGTAGATGGGCAGCTTGTAATTTCACCATTACTTAGATCACCATCGGCAGACATCAACACAACGTTAGGATTAGCACTTATCACAACATTTATGTTTATATATGTTGCTATTAAAGAAAATGGTATAAAAGGATATGTAGGAGGATTGTGTGATCCAACACCAATTATGTTACCGATGAATATAATCGGAGAATTAGCTAAACCGACTAATATATCTATGCGTTTGTTTGGAAATGCATTTGCAGGAATGGTTATCATGGGACTGTTATATATGGCAGCACCAGCAGTATTACCAGCACCATTACATCTATACTTTGATTTATTTCAAGGTCTGGTACAAAGTTTCGTATTTACCATGTTAACAATGGTATATATTCAAGGATCAATGGCAACAGAAGATTAAGCAATAACAAAAATTATTTATAAAAAATTTCAGGAGGTAAAAAATTATGGATATGATGACAGCAAAGACAATAATATTAGCAGCTTCAGCTTTAGGTGCTGGATTAGCAATGATCGCAGGATTAGGGCCAGGGATAGGAGAAGGTTATGCAGCAGGTAAAGCAGTAGAATCTGTAGCAAGACAACCAGAAGCTAAAGGAGATATCATCTCTACAATGGTAATGGGACAAGCAATATCAGAATCAACTGGTATCTACTCATTAGTTATCGCTTTAATATTATTATACGCAAATCCATTCATCGGATTATTAGGATAAACTAACTTAAATCTAATAGATAGGTTTTAGATTAAATTTCTAAGAGAGGAGGTAGTTAGTTTGAACGAGACATTCATGCCAGCAGTAGGTATAGATATTAATCTATTTTGGCAAATAATAAACTTTGTTATACTTATTTTTGTTTTCAAGAAATATTTTCATAAACCATTGAATGATTTCTTAGAAACAAGAAAAGAAAAAATAGCAGGAGAATTAACTCATGCTAAAAAAGATAGGGAATTAGCAGCTAGCTTAAATGAAGAAGCGGCTATGACAAGAAAAACAGCAAAATTAGAAGCTAACAAGATAATAACTGTGGCGGAAAAAAAGGCTGAAGAGAGAAAAGAATTGATTCTTAAAGAAACAAATGCTGCAAGAGAAAAAATGATAGCAACTGCAGAAGCGGATATCGCTAAGATGAAATCTCAGGCTAGAAAAGAATTACAAGTTGAAGCTACTAAGTTAGCAGCGACATTAGCCGAAAAGATGATCAATGAAAAAATGAACAAAGAACTAGGAGGAAACTTACTAGACCAATTCATTGATGAGGTAGGGGATACTAAATGATAGGAGCTAAAGTAGGAAAAAGATATGCTGTAGCAATCTATGATATTGCAGCAGGAGAAAATAAAGTAACAGAGGTCTATGATACTCTTAATTCTATTATGGAAACATATTTAGAAAATGTAGAGTTTAAAAATTTAGTAGCTCATCCACTTATTTCAAAAGAGGATAAGAAAAACTTTGTAAATAAAGTATTTCCTAACTTTGATGAAGTTGAGATGGATATAGTAGATTACTTAATTGACAAAGATAGACTATTAGACATTAGATCTATTGTAGCAGAGTTTTTAAAAATCTATTATGAGAAAAATCAAATAGTAGATGTAGAAGCTACATTTGCACTAGAACCTAGTGAAGTACAAAAAGAAAATCTAATTAAAAAATTAGAGATAAAAACAGGTAAAAAAATAAACTTAACTGTAAAGATAGACAGCTCTATTATCGCAGGTGGAATCCTTAAAATTGGGGACGAAATTACAGACGGTAGTATCAAGAGACAACTAGAAACTTTATGGAAAAAATAGTGGTAGGAGGTGTACTAGTTGAAAATTAGACCGGAAGAGATCAGTTCTATTATAAGAACTGAGATCGAAAATTATAAAAAATCTTTAGATATAAAAACTTCAGGATCTGTAGTGGAAGTTGGAGACGGAATTGCTAGAATATACGGTTTAAGCAATGCAAAAGCCGGAGAATTATTAGAATTTCCAAATGGTGTAAGAGGAATGGTTCAAAACCTTGAGGAAAATAACGTAGGTGCGGTACTTTTAGGAGACCCAACTTCAGTTAAAGAAGGGGATGAAGTAAGAGCTACAGGACAAATAGCATCTGTTCCAGCAGGAGAGGCGTTATTAGGAAGAGTAGTAAATGCACTAGGAGATCCAATAGATGGTAAAGGTGAAATAAAAGCCGAAACTAGAATGAATATAGAAAGAAAAGCTACAGGTATCATCCAAAGAAAACCTGTACATGAGCCAATGCAGACTGGAATTAAGTCAATTGACGGAATGGTACCAATCGGTAGAGGACAAAGAGAACTTATAATCGGAGATAGACAAACTGGTAAAACAGCTGTAGCTGTCGATACAATTATAAATCAAAAAGGTACTGGAGTTAAGTGTATCTACGTAGCAATTGGTCAAAAAAGATCAACTGTAGTAAATATAGTTAAAAAGTTAGAGGATGCAGGAGCTATGGATAACACTATCGTAGTAGCAGCAACAGCATCTGAGGCAGCTTCATTACAATACATTGCACCATATTCTGGTGTAGCAATGGCAGAATACTTCTCAGAAAAGGGAGAGCACGTTTTAATCATCTATGATGATCTTACTAAACATGCCATCGCTTACAGAGAGATGTCATTATTATTAAAGAGACCACCAGGCAGAGAAGCATATCCTGGAGACGTTTTCTATCTACATAGTAGATTATTGGAGAGAGCGGCTAAGTTATCAGATGCAATGGGTGGCGGATCAATCACAGCATTACCGATCATCGAAACTCAAGCAGGAGACGTAGCAGCATATATCCCAACAAACGTAATCTCGATTACAGATGGGCAAATATTCTTAACTACTGACCTATTTAATGCAGGACAAAGACCAGCAGTTGACGCAGGAATATCTGTATCAAGAGTTGGAGGAGCGGCTCAAATTAAAGCTATGAAGCAAGTAGCTTCTAAAGTTAAATTAGAGTTATCTCAATACAATGAAGTATTATCTTTCGCACAATTTGGTTCCGACCTGGATAAGGCAACTAAAGCTCAGTTAGAAAGAGGACATAGAATCATGGCAATGTTAAAGCAGGCTCAATATAGACCATATAAAGTAGAGGAGCAAGTAATCTCATTCTACTCTGTAACTAAGGGTCATTTAGATTCAGTTGCATTGGAAGATATCGGTAGATTTGAAAGTGATTTAATAGCTGATTTAAGAAATAATTCTACTGTTTTAGACGAAATAGCAGAAAAGAAAGCTTTGGACAAAGATTTAGAAGCTAAAATAGACAAAGCAGTATCAGAATTTAAAGCAAATTTTAGTTAAGTGAGGTGAGATTGTGGCTGCGAATATTAAAGAAATAAAGAGCAGGATCAAAGGTGTACAATCTACCCATAAAATAACTAAGGCAATGGAAGTTGTTTCTTCTACGAAATTTAAGAGATATTCTAAATTAGTAGGAGAATCAAGACCTTATTCAGAAGCCATGGATGGAATATTACGTAATATTGCAACTGGTATAAAGAATGAGAAAAATTCTTTGTTTGATGGAAAAGCTGAAGTTAAGAAGATAGGAGTTGTACTTATGACTTCTGACAGAGGACTTTGCGGGGGATTTAACTCTCAAGCAAACAAAGCTCTAGAAAGACTGAAGGCAGAAAATCCAGATAAGAAAGTTTCAATAATTGCCGTGGGTAAAAAAGGTAGAGATTATTGTAAAAAAAGAGATTATGATTTAAAAGGTGAATATATTCAATTAATTCCTGAAAATATGTTTGATAAAGCTAAAGAAATTAGTGAAAATATCGTTGATTTTTATTTAGAAGACATATTTGATGAAGTGTATATCATCTATTCAAAATTTGTTTCGGTTATAGCTTCAAACCTTACGACGAAAAGAC
Organism: Fusobacteriaceae bacterium; assembly: GCA_030625925.1. GTDB lineage: Bacteria > Fusobacteriota > Fusobacteriia > Fusobacteriales > Fusobacteriaceae > Psychrilyobacter. The sequence goes on from DAOUPY010000044.1 coordinate 8,076, forward strand.
TTATTCCTATCGAAAAAGTAGAGAGTGACTCTAATGAGCCGTATATCTTTGAACCATCAGCGGAATATATATTATCGACATTATTACCAAAATATCTAAATATAGTATTATATCAATCTATATTAGATAACACTGCAAGTGAACATGCAGCTAGAAAAACTGCTATGAAGAGTGCAACTGATAATGCTAATGATCTAGTAGAAAGTTTGACTCTGCAATTTAACAGAGCTAGACAAGCTGCTATAACACAAGAGATCGCTGAGATCGTAAGTGGATCATTGGCACAGCAATAA
>DAOUPY010000109.1 GCA_030625925.1 Fusobacteriaceae bacterium
TCATTCCATCCTTTATCTTAAACGTCCAAATATCTTCACTCTCTTTAGATGGATCAGATTTAGTCAATACTTTACTCTCTACAAACGAAGTAAGGGCTAATTCCCCCTTGTCTGTTTGTGATAAAAGCCCTCCACCCCAAACTAACCTTCTAATATTTGCATCATATGCCGAATTTGTCCATCCATAATAGAAGTCACCATTAAAGTTAGATGATCCCATTACAAAGGTTGTCGGCTTACCTTCTGTCTTTCCTGCTGTTTCCTTATCCGACCCTCCACAACCTGTCAATAATAAGGTTGCTAATACCCCTAGTATTAATAATTTTTTCTTCATTCTTACCTCCCTAGTTTTATTTTTTTGACTATATTCATTCTTTATATAAGTATAAACATTCTATATACTAATGTAATACTATAATTTCCTTCGTTTTAAAAATTTTAATTTCATTTGTTGTGCTTTTTAATCTAAATATAACCGTTTTTTAACTTAAAGACTAAATAAAGAGTACCACGGTACCAAAAAATAATCAATTTAAAATTAGAAATCCATTAAAAAAATATAAACCTTTCTAATGAAAAGTCTTTATTTTTTAGTATTTCATGTACTTTTAAACATTAATATCGGTATAACTATCTATGTTAATAATAAACAGTTATATGAAGAAATTACTTTTATATTTGATCGATTTATTTTTTAATACGCTATATCTAAACAAACAATATTTTTGGATATAAAAATAGGAGAACCCGAGGATTCTCCTAAATTCTATAAAATTATTTTACTGCGATTACTTCTATCTCAACTTTAACATCTTTTGGTAATCTAGCTACTTCTACACAAGCTCTAGCAGGCTTTGTATCTGTAAAGTATTGTGCATAGATCTCATTGATCTTTCCAAAGTCATTCATATCTTTGATAAAAACTCCAGCCTTTACAACGTCAGATAAAGAATATCCTGCTTCAGTAAGGATAGCCTTTACGTTTTCTAATGATTGTTTAGCTTGCTCTTGTACATCTTCAGATACTAATTCCATTGTAGCTGGTACGAATGGGATTTGTCCTGAAACGTATAACGTTCCGTTTACTTCTACCGCTTGTGAATATGGCCCTAATGCAGCAGGTGCATTTTCTGTATGAATGTATCTTTTTGACATGATTTTACCTCCATTTTTTATTTTTATTATTGCTATTTAAATTATACAAGGTTTAAATTTTATGTCAATAAAAAAATAAAAAAATTCAAATTTTATCTTTCTCATAAGATTAAATAAACATAGATTTATATAATCTCTTCAAAAAACCAAGATTAAGCCTGTGAAACCGTGTGTTATTAAAACATTTTATTCTGTTTCAATTCTAATGAGATCGAAAAAAAGCTTTTTTTCTATTGACTTTTTCATTAATTTTAAAGTATAATCAATTATATGTACTAAAAATATAGTAACTTAGGAGTTTAAAATGCTAAAAGATAATAGAATCAGAATTATTTGTGGTCACTACGGAAGTGGTAAAACCGAATTTGCAGTAAACTATTCTTTGGCTCTTAAGGAATCTCAAGACAAGGTTGCCATAGCTGATATGGATGTAGTTAACCCGTATTTTAGAAGCAGGGAAAAAGCTGAATTTTTAAGAAAACAAGGAATCAAAGTCATATACAGTTCTATCGAGGGAACATCTCTGGATATTCCTGCTGTCAGCGGAGAAGTAGGAACATTGATCGTAGGAAATGAATGGAACTTAATTTTAGATGTTGGAGGAGATAATGTAGGAGCTAGAGCTTTGGCACGTCACTCCAAGGATATAAGGCCTGATGATTATGACATGTTCTTCGTTATCAATGCTTACAGACCTGAAACACAGAATGCAGCAGATGTTATATCTCATCTGCAGGCTATCGAGGAAACTACTGGAATTAAAGTTACTGGATTAATAAATAATACTCACATGATGAGAAACACTACATTAGAAGATGTTTTATTTGGTCAAAAAATTTCTGAGGAAGTTTCGAAAAAATTGAATCTTCCAATTAAATATATATCGTGTATCAAGGAAGTAGCAAAACAGCTGCCTCAGGAATTAAAAGATATCTGTATCACTACCTCTCTAATAATGAGAGAAAATTGGATGAGTTAAAAAAAGTACGTTAAACGTAAGGGTAGTGTTTTGTAGCTGCCCCGTGTAAATACAAATTAGGAGGTTTAGAATGGCTAAAGGAATGGTTACTTTTAATTCAGATCGTTGCAAAGGTTGTGAACTATGTGTGTCTGTCTGTCCAGTTAAGATAATTGAATTAGATAGAAGCACTACAAACTCAAAGGGGTATAACCCAGCTCACGTAAGTGAGGCAAACAAGGATAAATGTATCGGTTGTGCTCAATGTGGTCTTATGTGTCCAGATTCTGTTATCACAGTTGAAAGAAATTAATAAAGGGGGATTAAAATAATGTCTAAAGTACTTATGAAAGGTAACGAAGCCGTTGGTGCAGCAGCTATTAAAGCTGGATGTAAATATTTCTTCGGTTATCCTATCACACCACAAAATGAAATTCCAGAATATATGTCTAAAAAACTTCCTGAAGTTGGAGGAGAATTTGTTCAAGCTGAATCTGAAGTAGCTGCTATAAACATGGTTTATGGTGCTGCTGGATGTGGAGCAAGAGTAATGACTTCATCTTCTTCGCCCGGTATGGCACTTAAGCAAGAAGGAATCTCTTACTTAGTTGGAGCAGAACTACCTGCTGTTATAGTAAATATGATGAGAGGGGGTCCTGGTTTAGGAGGGATTCAACCTGCTCAATCTGACTATTTCATGTCAGTTAAAGGTGGAGGTAATGGAGACTACTTTATGCCAGTATATGCTCCTGCGTCTATTCAAGAAACCGTTGATCTAATTCAAGAAGCTTTCGACGTAGCTGATCAATATAGAACTCCAGTTATGGTAATAGCTGATGGTATGATCGGTCAAATGATGGAACCTGTTGAATTTAAAGATGTGCCTCATAGAAAATTAGAGGAAAAAACTTGGGCAACTGATGGAACTAAAGAAGAGAGAAAACCTAACGTTATCAACTCTTTATTCTTAGAGGCTCAAGACTTAGAAGATCATATTCTTAAATTAGAAGAAAAATATAACTTAATGGCAGAAAACGAATGCAGATGGGAAGAATATAGGTTAGAAGGTGCTGAAATAGTAATCGCAGCTTATGGAACTACTGCTAGAATCGTAAAAAATGCCATCGATATCTTAGAAAAAGATGGAATCAAGGTAGGTTTAATCAGACCAATTACATTATGGCCATTCCCTGATAAGGCATTTGACCACATCGATTCTACTACGACTACTGTATTAACAGTTGAGATGAGTAGAGGACAAATGATCGAAGATGTTAGATTAGCTTTAAATGGTAAATTACCTACTGCATTCTATGGAAGAACTGGAGGAGTTATCCCAACTCCTGAAGGTGTTGTAGAAGCAGTTAAGAAACTTGTTGGAGGTGCTAAGTAATGGCAGTTGTTTTCAAAGAAACAAAGGGACTTGTGGATGTACAAACTCACTATTGTCCTGGATGTACCCACGGAATTGTTCATAGATTAGTTGGAGAAGTTTTAGAAGAATTAGGAGTATTGGGAGAAACTATCGGTGTTGCACCGGTTGGATGTTCTGTACTTGCATATAAATATTTTAATTGTGATGTTCACCAGGCTGCCCATGGAAGAGCTCCTGCTGTAGCTACTGGTATCAGAAGAGTTCATCCTGATAAAGTAGTATTTACTTATCAAGGTGATGGAGATTTAGCTTCTATCGGTGCTGCTGAGATTGTTCATGCTGCTGCTAGAGGGGAAAGATTCACAACTGTATTCATCAACAATGCTATCTATGGAATGACTGGTGGGCAAATGGCTCCTACTACTTTAGTAGGTCAAAAAGCTACCACAGCTCCATTAGGTAGAGATCCTAAAAAAGTTGGAATGCCTATGAGAGTATCTGAAATGTTAGCTACCTTAGACGGTGCTAAATTCGTAGAAAGATGTACTGTTCATAACCCAGCTGGTGTTAGAAAAACTAAGATTGCTCTAAAGAAAGCTTTTGAAATGCAGATAAATGGAGAAGGTTTTGGAATCGTAGAAATATTATCTACATGTCCTACAAACTGGGGAATGACTCCTGTCGATTCATTAAAATGGTTAGAAGAAAATATGATTCCATATTACCCATTAGGTAACATCAGAACTCCTGAAGGAGGGGATAAATAATGAATGAGAAAGTAATTGCTGCTGGATTTGGTGGACAAGGTGTAATGTCTTTAGGTCAATTATTAGCATATGCTGGAATGATAGAAGAGAAACAAGTTTCATGGTTACCATCTTATGGTCCTGAAATGAGAGGAGGAACTGCTAACTGTGGTGTTATCGTCTCTGATGGTCTTATTGGATCACCTGTAGTTGTAGGAGATGCCACATGTTTAATAGCTATGAACAAGCCTTCTTTAGATAAATTTGAAGTAGATGTAATTTCTGGGGGGAAAATACTTATCAATTCATCTTTAATCAAAGATAAAACAACTAGAACTGATGTAGATGCATATTATATCGATGCAAACACAATCGCTGAATCTTGCGGGACTGTTAAGGCAGCTAACATGGTTATGTTAGGAGCTTTCTTAGAACTTACTAAAACTGTAGAACAAGATAGTGTTTTACAAGCTTTCGTAAAAGTATTCGGAGAAAACAAGGCTAAATTTGTTCCTATGAACAGAGAAGCTTTAAACAAAGGTGCAGAAGCAGTAAAATAAGCTTTTTTCTATATAATTCAATTTAAAAGGAGTCGAGAACAATGTTCTCAACTCCTTTTTTTATGATTAACTAATTTTTATTTTCTGCCTTATTTTTAACAATTTTTAAGCCTTTCAATGAGATGTCATCATCTACATCTGCAAAACTTTTCTTTCTTACCATAGTTTCTGACAACTGCAGGTGTAATTTTATGAAGTTCTCCATCTTTTCTATCTCTTTCTCTTTTCCATTGGAACCTATATTTTTTAACGTTTTCCTATCTTTCAAGGTAAATTTTCTTCCATTTTTTTCATAGTAGTAATCTTTATACATGATCACTGCTTTTTCAAATTCTTTAGGAGATTTTACGTAAGCCATCCTCTCCCCATCCTTTACATCAAGGAGATCCTTCCCCCACGCAGCATTTTTATACGATCCTCCTAAATAACCCATAATAGTAGGCAGTATATCTACCTGAGATCCTACAGCGTCCACCCTCTGAGGCTTCAATGACCCATCTGGAGTATAGAGCAGTAATGGAATATTATGATGTAATCCATTGAAAGAATGATCTCCCACAATTACAAAAAGTGTATCCATATACCAAGGCTCGTTTTTAATCCTTTCAAAAAACTCCTCAAAAGCTGTGTCCATATATCTATAGGCATTATATCTCATCATAAGGGAATCATCGGTTCCTGCCTTTGTATCTCTTGAACTGTATTTTTTTGTATACTCCTCTAGTCTGTCATATTCCTCTGGTATTTCAAAAGGACTATGATTAGATATAGTCAGTATCTCGGCAAAGAACGGTTCCTTTAATTTTTTTATCTCCTTGGCACTTCTGTCAAATAATACTGTATCCGGTGCACCCCAGTGGTATTTAGAAGTTATTTCCTCAGGGAAATCTTTTTTACCAATAAAATTTTCCATCCCGTTAGTCAAAAGAACTCCCTGCATATTATCAAAATTTAATCTGGATCCATGATAAAAATTGGTATTATAACCTCTGTCTTTTAATATTCTAGGGAGACCATAAAATGATTTTTGTACAGCCGGACCCCGCATAAGATCTCTCCCTACCTGCACTGGAAAGGATACATTGGTAGATAATAAGCCATTTCTGGTTCTGCTTCCATTTCCGTAGAAGCTGGTGAATAGTACCCCTTTTTTAGACAATTTACTAAAAT
>DAOUPY010000110.1 GCA_030625925.1 Fusobacteriaceae bacterium
TCCTTGTATTTCAATTCTTTTAATCATTCTATAATGATTAATCTTTGATATATAGGACAAATGTCTGTATTTCTTTAAGTTGATGTTTATTTATCTAAAAATTTTAAATATTCGTTCTTTTCTATTTCAATGAGAAAAATATCAGAGTTACCATCTCGAATGAATTTTATAAGTCGATCATTGGAATTTATACTATCTAAAGAGACTTTTTTACAGGTTTTAAGAAGGGTGATATATCGACTTTTTATTCCAATACCTTGTATTTTTTTTAAACTATTTTGTATCACTGTAGCGCTGCAAAGGAGATCTATATTTTGATGGTCAAAACATATCACGTCATCTCCTGTTTGGATGTTTTTAAAGTCTTTTTTATAATTTTTAGATGTTATTTCTATCCTGTCACCTACCTCATCAAAAATTTCTGAACACACAATCAAGTTTTTCTCTGTGACTATACACTGTTTATCCCTTCTCAACAGATAATATTTTTTCACCTAAAATCCACCCCTAATTAAAGAATATTTTAACTTGTACTATATTTTACACTTTTTTTTTGAAAGTTAAGAATTTATTTTTTTAAAAATATTTTTTAAGAGGAAGAGGATTAAAATTTGGTATATTTTAGTAGAGAGGAGGTGGATATTAAGATGGAAAATCAAATTATGATTAGTGGGAAAAAATTATTTTATAAAAATGGGTATTTTAAAACTAAAATTTCCCATATAACAGATAATATAGGGATATCTACAGGGAATTTCTATACTTATTATAGTTCCAAAGAGGTACTTTTAGATAAAATCTTAAGAGAGCAATTAAATATATTAGATAGAGAATTTAAAATAGCTGTAGATATAGATGGGAATTTGCCAGAGATATTGAAGAATTTTTTTATTACAACGATTAATTTTGTGAAAAACATGATGCCTCTGTATATTTTAAAGGGAGAAATCGAAAAAAAAATCAATAAATTTAAAGATACAACGATTAAAATTATAAGGGAATATGACGAGATTTTATCACATTATATTAAAATAATTCTTTTGAAGAAATCAGTAAACTTAAAACAATTAGATATAATAGTATCCCTGATAAATATTCAGACCAAAACATACATGACTTATCTCATAAATGGGAAACAATTAGAATATTTAAATTCTAAAAGTACGGAAAAAGAAGCTGAAATATTGACATCACTCTCACTCTCGACATGTAGTATATTTAACTTGAATTTTGAAAATGTCAATAAATATGACAGTTTAACAGGTGTATATTCAGAGGAATATTTTATTAATTTTTTGAAAGAGAAAACTTCGGCTAACGAGGTGAATGATACAGCTTTCTTTTTAGTGTATTCGCCTAGGCTGAAAATAAATAAAAAAGATTTTTTTTCAGACTCAATATTGAAGGGGATATCGGATATTTTGAAAAAACACATAAAATCAGATGATGTTATAGGTCTTCTAAATAAAATGTATTTTATTATATATATGAAAAAAATAGGTAAAAAAGAAGCAGAAAAGTCCATTGAAAATAGGTTGGAAAAAATGTTTGAGGTGCTGGAAAAAAAATATTCTAATGCAGGGTCTTGTACTGTACAAATTGAATCTTTTTCTATAAAAAAATCAATGCCTTATGACATGATTAAGTCAAAGATAGATGAGATTATATATCCAAAATAAGAGATTAAAATTAGGAGGATCTAAAAGTTATTCTTTTTAGATCCTTTTTATTTGTAAGATTAAATATGAATAGTGTAAGATAGTTATAGAAATAAAGATTGTAAAGCAGGAGGGAATTATGAAAAATCAGATTGTTATTAAGGGGGCTCGTGAGCATAATCTTAAAAATATAAATTTAGAAATACCAAAATATAAATTTGTAGTTATAACTGGAGTAAGTGGAAGCGGGAAGTCCTCCCTGGCTTTTGACACCATATATTCCGAAGGGCAGAGGAGATATGTAGAAAGTCTGTCAGCCTATGCCAGACAATTTATTGGACAGATGACAAAACCAGATTTAGACAGTATAGAAGGGTTGTCTCCGGCAATCTCCATCGAGCAAAAAACAACTAATAAAAACCCAAGATCAATAGTGGGGACAATGACTGAAGTATACGATTATATGAGATTGCTCTATGCTCATATAGGAACGGCATATTGTCCCATCTGTAATTCTCCAGTGAAAAAACAAAGTGTAGATGAGATTGTAGACACCATTATGGAAAAGGGAGATTTAGGAGACAAACTGCTGCTTCTCTCTCCAGTTGTAAAAGATAAGAAGGGTACTCATAAAAATCTTTTCATCAACCTAATAAAAAAGGGATTTGTAAGGGCCAGAGTAGATGGTGAGATCCTATATTTAGAAGATGAGATAGACCTGGATAAAAACAAAAAACATAATATAGAGGTCGTTATAGATAGACTGATAATAAAAAAAGAAACTGAGTTTTCAACTCGATTGACAGATGGGATAGAGAGTTCCATCGGATTATCTGAAGGAAGAGTCATAGCCAATATAAACGGGCTGGATCATTCTTACAGTGAAAATTTCACCTGTCCTAATCATGAAGATATAGAAATACCTGATATTAATGCTAGATTATTTTCATTCAATGCTCCCTATGGTGCTTGTCCAGAGTGCAACGGATTGGGGAAAAAATTAGAAGTAGATGAAAACAAGCTGATCATAGACGAAAATAAATCTATTAATGATGGAGGAATATATATCCCTGGAGCTTCTAGTACCAAGGGTTATGTGTGGACGATATTTTCGGCTATGGCAAAGACCTTTAAGATAGATTTGGATAAACCCTTTAAAAAATTGACAAAGAAAGAAAAAAATATCATATTTTATGGAAGTTCTGGAAAAAAATTTAAAGTTGACTATGTTGGACGTGAATTTAGCTATAATGGGATGAAAAGTTTTGAAGGGATAGTCAAGAATCTAGAGAGAAGATACTATGAGACTGGTTCGGAATCTATGAAAGACGAGATAGAGAATAAATACATGATGCGTAGAACATGCAACAAATGTCACGGGAAGAGACTCAGAGATGAGGTATTGTCCATTACAGTGAACAAGATGAATATCATGGATGTGAGCTTTTTAAGTATAAAAGATTGTTTAGTATTTTTCAATGAACTCACTCTGAATTCTAAAGAGGAGATTATTGCCAAGGATATATTAAAAGAGATAAGGGAACGTCTCAACTTCATGATAAATGTAGGTTTAGATTACCTCAGCCTTGCCCGTGAGACCAGAACCCTGTCTGGAGGAGAATCTCAAAGGATTAGACTGGCTACTCAAATTGGAAGTGGGCTGACAGGGGTACTCTATGTATTGGATGAACCTAGTATAGGCCTGCACCAGAGGGATAATGATAAATTATTGAAAACTCTAAATAGACTTAAGGAATTGGGAAATACCCTGATAGTTGTGGAACATGATGAGGACACCATGATGCAGTCGGATTACATTTTTGACCTAGGTCCGGGGGCTGGGAAATTTGGAGGGGAGATAGTAGCCAAAGGAACCCCTAAGCAGATTATGAAGTCAAAAAAATCTCTCACCGGGAAATATCTAAAGGGAGAGATAAAGATAGAGATCCCGAAAAAACGACGCAGATCCAAAGAATATTTGGAGTTGTTGGGAGCTTGCGGGAATAATCTAAAAGATGTAGATGTGAAGATACCCCTGGGAATAATGACTGCTGTTACAGGAGTAAGCGGAAGCGGAAAATCTACCTTGATTAATCAAACCCTGTATCCTATACTATTCAACAGTTTGAATAAAGGAAAACTCTATCCTTTGAGTTATAAAAAAATAAAAGGTATGGACCATCTAAATAAGGTAATAGATATAAATCAAAGTCCCATTGGACGAACTCCTAGATCAAATACTGCTACCTATACTAAGATGTTTGACGATATTCGAGGAATATTTGCTGAAACTCATGAAGCTAAACTCCGGGGATATCAAAAAGGAAGATTTTCTTTCAACGTAAAAGGAGGAAGATGTGAAGCCTGTCAGGGGGCTGGAATCATTAAGATTGAGATGAACTTCTTGCCGGATGTATATGTGGAATGTGAAGTGTGTAAGGGGAAAAGGTATAATCGGGAAACTTTGGAAATAGAGTATAAAGGAAAAAATATATCTGAAATCTTGGATCTCAGTGTAGGAGATGCCTATGGGTTTTTTAATAAAATTCCGTCTTTAGAGAGAAGATTAAAGGTGTTAATAGATGTAGGATTAGATTATATAAAGTTAGGCCAGCCTGCAACTACCCTTTCCGGAGGGGAAGCTCAAAGGATAAAGTTAGCAACAGAGCTGTCTAAGATGAGCAGGGGTCACACAATTTATATATTAGATGAACCTACTACAGGGCTTCATTTTGAGGATATAAGAAAGTTATTGGAAGTCCTGAACAGACTGGTGGACAAAGGAAATACTGTGATTATAATTGAACATAACCTAGATGTGGTAAAAACAACAGATTATGTGATAGACATTGGTCCTGAAGGTGGAGATGGCGGCGGAGAGATCATAGCTACAGGGACGCCTGAGGAAATAATAAAATCTACAGTTTCCTATACTGGAAAATATTTGAAAAAAATATTGAATTAGGAAAAGTTGAAAAACTTCTCCTTTACAGAATGTTATTATTTTGTTATAATACTTTAAATTCATATCTAGGTTTTGGGGTGTCGCCCTTGGCTTGGTCTGGATAATTTAATTTTTAGGAGGAACAAACAATGGCAATGAAAACTAAAGCAGAAATCATTAAAGATTTCGGAAAATCAGCAACTGATACAGGGTGTACTGAGGTACAAGTAGCTATATTAACTGAGAGAATCAATCACTTAACTGATCACTTAAGAACTAACAAGAAGGATCACCATTCTAGATTAGGATTAATGAAAATGGTTGGTAAGAGAAGAAGATTATTAGACTACATGATCAAGAAAGATTTAGATGGTTACAGAACGTTAATCTCTAAATTAGGAATAAGAAAGTAATTAATTGGACAGGTCTTGGACCTGTCTTTTTTTTATTTGTATATAATTTTGTTTGATTTTTCCAAAGACAGCTAACGACGCTTACGCAGCCCAATTCTTTTTCTTTTAAATAGCGATATTTTATCATCGCTTAGATTATCATAGGTACTTTCACTTAATTCTTCTGATATTATTTTTCACTTTCGTATTTTTCAAAATCTTTTATTCCGTATTCTTTATTCTCATTATCTGTAATTTCTTTCGAAATTACTCTAAATCGACAATTTTCACTGTGAAAAAAACAACATTACCAAATTTTTATGTATTTTTGTTAGGCCGACTATAACAATGTTTATATTCTTTTTTAGTTTATATTCTTTCATGATAGAGTGAAAAAAATATTAATTGTTTACTTTATTGTAATATAGAAATACACTTTAGAGTCTTACAAAAGAAAATAGAGAACTCTTTGCCCGTGGTAGGCAAAAATATGAATATAGGAGTAGATAATATTTATGAATAAGAATAGAGTAGCAAAACCAGAATGGCTGAAAATAAACTTAGGAAGTGTTAAAGGTTTTCAAAATATTGAGAGTATATTAAAGGAGTTAAATTTAATAACCGTATGTAAAGAAGCCAACTGCCCAAATAGAGCAGAGTGTTACTCTAGTGGAACTGCAACCTTTTTGATAATGGGGGGCATATGTACTAGAAAGTGTAAATTTTGTAATGTAAAAGATGGTTCACCTAAGGACTTGGATATTGATGAACCTAGACATATAGCCGAAGCTGTTAAAAAACTTGAATTAAATTATGTAGTTGTTACATCGGTAACCCGGGATGATTTAGCTGATGGAGGTGCCAGTCACTTTGCTGAGGTTGTAAAAGAGATAAGAAAA
>DAOUPY010000574.1 GCA_030625925.1 Fusobacteriaceae bacterium
CGTTTCAATTTCTTCTCCTACCTCTTTCAATGGCACTCCAAAAGTATCATCTACATCATATTGACTCCATCCAAAATTAATACCCATCTCTAGATTTGGAGTAACACCATATAAAATATCTGCATTAAATCCTGCAAATCCTTTTACCTCAAAATCAGGATCCTCACCATCATTTATATTTTCTCCAAGAGCCATTTTCGGTATAAATGTAAGTTGATCTTCATACCCCACATCTGCCATCGCTATAGTGGACATCGTCCCTAACATCTTTAATGTATTTTCTAAAAGAGAAATTCTAAAGTGAAGTCGATTAAACCGTAGGATTACTCTTCATTTCTTGAAACTCACTTTTCATAAAATACATGGCAACTACTGCGGCTATGGTATCTGAAATAGGAAATGCCAGCCAAACACCATTCAACCCCCAAAATATAGGCAAAATATATAGGAGGGGAATCGTTAGTACTACCAGCCTTATGGTCAGCAATTGAGTAGTTTTTTTCCCCTTTCCCACTGCTTGAAAATAATTAGTTCCCGACAGATAAAGAGCTGTAGATACCATCATAAATAAATTCAATCTTATTGCATGGGATGTAAATTCTATCAATTTATTATCATTCACAAAAAAACTAGCCACCTTATCTGCACTGCCTACAACTACAAAGACTAGAATTAAAGCCACTGTAAAGGTTATCTTTGTAGACAGCATAAAGGTTTCCTTCACTCTGTCAAACTTTTTCGCCCCGTAATTATAGGATAGGATCGGCTGTCTTCCCTGATTGAAACCTATAAAACTAGTATTTATAAAGTTTCTAGAAGTAGATACTATTCCAACTGCTGCTATTGCCAGATCTCCTCCATAATAGTTTAACTTGATATTCATAATATATACCGAAACCCCGTTTAGAAACTGGTTTAAAAATGATCCTATCCCTATCTTTGCTATCCCCATCATTATTTCTAAATTCGGCCTTATATTTTTTAGTTTTAAAGTGATTATGTCCGATCTAGAAAAATGATATAACTGTA
>DAOUPY010000010.1 GCA_030625925.1 Fusobacteriaceae bacterium
CTAGGACTTCATTAAGGTTTAAAGCAGACCATGCTGCGGCAATAGATGCAGTATTTAGTGATGTATCGGATGAGTTTTTAAAAAGAAATGATTTGTTTAAAATAGAAACAAGATGTGAGAATAAAGATGAATATCTTACTAGGCCTGATCTAGGAAGAAGGGTTTCTGAAGCAGGAGCTCAAGAGATTAAAGAAAAATGTAAAAGATCACCTAAAGTACAAGTTTATGTTTCAGATGGGTTAAGTTCTACTGCTATAGAAGCAAACATTGAAGACACTCTACCATCGTTATTAAATGGATTAAAGTCTTATGGTATAGAAACAGGAACTCCATTTTTTGTAAAATACGGTAGAGTAGCTGCAGCGGATGAAGTTTCAGAGCTTGTGGATGCAGAATTAACATGTGTATTAATTGGAGAAAGACCAGGTTTGGCAACTTCAGAAAGTATGAGTGCATATATTACATATAAAGGATACATAGGAATTCCAGAGGCTAAAAGGACAGTGGTTTCAAATATTCATAGAAATGGGACATCTGCTGCGGAAGCTGGTGCACATATAGCGCATATTATAAAACAGAGCTTGGAAGCTAAGGCTAGTGGACAAGATTTAAAACTTTAGTGGAGGGGAAAAATGATTAATGATCCGTTAAGAGCAAAAGTATTAGGAGTAAAAGTTATACCAAATGTTGATGATAAAATGGCAAAGGAATTAAAATTACCGAATGGGTATAAAAGTATTGGAATTGTTACGGCAGATTGTGATGATGTAACTTATACAGCGCTTGATGCTGCTACTAAAATGGCAGAAGTAGAGGTTGTTTATGGAAAATCATTTTATGGTGGCGCAGCAAATGCAAACAGTAAATTAGCAGGAGAAGTTATTGGAATAATAGCAGGGCCAAGCCCTGCTGAAGTAAAGAGTGGATTAGACTCAATAGTTGATTTTATAGAAAACGAAGCATGTTTTTATAGTGCTAACGAAGATGATTCTATAGCTTATTATGCACACTGTATTTCAAGAACAGGAACATATTTATCAGAAAGTTCTGGTATAAAAGAGGGGGAAGCCTTAGCTTACTTGATAGCTCCTCCTATAGAAGCAATGTATGCTTTAGATACAGCGATGAAAGCTGCAGATGTAGAAATGGTTTCATTTTTTGGACCACCATCTGAAACAAACTTTGGTGGTGCTTTATTAACTGGAAGTCAATCAGCATGCAAAGCAGCTTGTGAAGCTTTTGCAGATGCGGTTAAGTATGTAGCTGCAAATCCAACTAAGTATTAAGGAGTAAACAATGAAAGCATTGGGAATGATAGAAACTACTGGATTGATAGGAGTTATAGAAGCTGCAGATGTAGCTACAAAAACAGCAAATGTCGAAATTTTAAATAAGCATTTTATCAGTGCAGGAATAGTAACGTTAGAAATAACAGGAGATATAGGAGCGGTGAAAGTAGCTATAGAAGCAGCTGTAGAAGCTACTAAAAAACTGGGTGTTTTCATGAGTAGTAATGTAATAGCAAGACCTGGTGATTCAATCGCAAATCTAATTTTAGATGATTTAAAAAACGACAATCTTAAAATAACAAAAAAATTTGAAAAAACAGTTGAAAAAGAAATAAAAGAATTAAAAAAACAAACAGTAGTCGAGAAAAAACCAAAAGAAACAGCAGAAAAAAATAAAAAATAAAAATAAAAAACTACAGGAGGAATAATTATGGCAACTTTAAATGCATTAGGAATGATAGAAACAAAGGGATTGGTAGCAGCGGTAGAAGCAGCAGACGCAATGGTAAAAGCAGCAAACGTAACATTAGTAGGGAAGGAAATGATCGGTGGAGGATTAGTAACTGTACTAGTTAGAGGAGATGTAGGAGCAGTTAAAGCCGCTACAGATGCAGGAGCAGCAGCAGCAGATAGAGTTGGAGAATTAATATCTGTTCATGTAATTCCAAGACCTCATTCAGAAGTTGAAATTATTTTACCAGAAATAAAAACTAAATAGTAAATAATTAAATTGGCAGAAGTTGTAAAAATATACAGCTTCTGCCGTTTAAAAATTAGGGAGAATTAATATGGGTTCAATTGGTGTAGCTGAATTTTTTAGTATTGCTGAAGGAATAGAAACATTGGATAAATTTTTAAAAGGAGTGGACGTTGATGTATATAGAGCTGGAACGACATGTCCGGGAAAATATTATTTTATAGTCTTGGGTGACACAGAATCTATAAATACAGGCCTAAATAGTTTAAGCTATGAACAAAAAAAAATAGCAATCTCAGGAGTTTCAGAAGAGATTTTAAAAGCGATAAAAAATCAAACTAGTAAAGAAATAAAAGAATCCATAGGAATATTTGAATTTTCAAATATTTCTGAGAGTATTTATTCTTTAGATAGTGTACTTAAAAATACTGATGTAAAAGTGGTAAAATTAGTATTAGGCTATGGAATTGCAGGGAAAAGTTATTATGTTATAACTGGAAATATAGATTCTATCGAAGAAGCGATAATTTTAGTGACTAAATCGTACAAAGTAAGAAATTATAGAAAAATAAATAATCCTAGTAATGGAATATTAAAGTATATTTAGGAGGAAAAGAATGGATAAAGATTTATTGTCAATACAGCAAGTTAGGGATTTAATGGCCCTTTCTAAAGCTGCACAAAAAAAATATGCTGAATTTAGTCAAGAAAAAATTGATTATATAGTTGAGGTTGTTGTAAAAGGAATGTCTTCTCACAACGAAAAATTAGCAAAACAAGCAGCAGAAGAAACTGGTTTTGGTATATGGGAAGATAAAGTAATAAAAAATAAGTTTGCTTCTGAATATTTATACGAGTATATAAAAGACATGAAAACAGTAGGAGTAATTAAAGAAACAGAGGATCTCTTAGAAATAGGTGTTCCTGTAGGAGTTGTAGCAGGGATAATTCCATCTACTAACCCTACTTCCACAACGATATATAAAATTTTATTAGCATTAAAATCAGGAAATGGAATAGTTGTTAGTCCTCATCCAAATGCTAAAAATTGCATAATGGAAACAGTTAGAATTATGCAAAATTCAGCATATAAAGCTGGAGCACCTGAGGGATTAATTGGAGTAATTGAAATTCCAACTTTACAAGGAACCCAAGCTCTTATGAAACATGAAGATACCGCTGTTATCCTAGCAACAGGTGGAGAAGCGATGGTGAAAGCAGCTTATAGTTCAGGAAATCCAGCTATAGGAGTAGGTCCTGGAAATGGTCCTGCTTTTATAGAGAAAAGTGCAAATATAAAACTTGCTGTAAAAAGAATCTTAGACAGTAAAACATTTGATAATGGTGTTATTTGTGCCTCAGAACAATCAATAATAGTAGAAGAAGTGAAAAAAATAGAAGTAATAGAAGAATTAAAAAAGCAAGGGGCTTATTTTTTAACAAGAGAGCAATCTGAAAAATTAGGAAAGTTTATACTGAGAGCTAATGGATCTATGAATCCTCAAATAGTAGGGAAAAGTGTAAAACATATCGCAGCTCTTGCAAATATTGAAGTTCCAGAAGGGACAAGAGTAATAATTTCAGAAGAAACTACAGTATCTAAAACAAATCCTTATTCAAGAGAAAAATTAGCTCCAATATTAGCTTTTTACGCAGAAAAAAATTGGGAAGACGCTTGTAAAAGATCTATAGAGATATTAAACAATGAAGGGGCAGGTCATACCCTGTGCATTCATTCAGAGGACAAAGGAATTATTAGAGAATTTGGATTAAAAAAACCAGCTTCTAGAATATTAGTAAATACTCCAGGAGCTTTAGGTGGAGTAGGTGGAACAACTGCTTTAGCACCTGCATTTACATTGGGATGCGGAGCTGTCGGTGGGAGTTCTACGTCAGATAATATAACACCTTTAAATCTTATAAACATAAGAAGAGTAGCTTGGGGAATTAAAGAGTTAGAGGATTTAAAACCTAATAAAACTTCAACTTCAGGTAATGTAGAAGCTTCAAATATAGATATAGAGAGCATGATAAAAAAAGTAGTACAAGACTTATTAAATAGGTAGGTAACTATATGGTAGTAACAGAATTAAAATTAAGAGAAAGTTATAGGAATGAAGAATTTAGTAAATATTATTTAGAGAAAGGTGTGATATTAACGCCTTCTGCTAAACAATTTCTTCATGATAAAAAAATAGAAGTAACCCAAGAAAAAAAAGAGCAGATAAAAATAGACGTAACAAAAAATAAAATTGAGCAGATAAAAGAAGAAAAATTAGTAAAAAAAGATGAAGTTGCTAAATATCAAGGGCTTATGGGAGAAGTATATTTTGAAAAGCCAGAATATATGACTCAACTTTCAGGGAATATCTTGGTAAAAAAAAATCATAAAATAATTTATTTTAGGAGTAAAATGGATAGTTTTTTGTCAGAATTGATATTAATCGAAAAGCAAGTCAATACTAATAATAATATTGAATTAAAAGAAGATTTTAAGAGCATAAAACGATTTTTAGATGAAATAATAAAATCAGAAGTGTTAAATACTAGATTAAATAAAGACTCAAAAATTTTTAATTTATCATTGGAAAAAATAAGAGAAATCTCTCATAATCCTCAAAAATATTTTTCTATGGATCACCTTTTTGGTATATCATCTGAAAATAACATTAGAACTTTATACTTAAATAAATTAAGGGCATTAATTAGAGAAGTAGAAATAACGGCTGTAGATGCTTTTATATCAGAGTCAAAGGTTCAAAAGATAGATCTTTTAAAAGCCCTAAATAGACTAAGCAGTGCAATTTATATAATGATGCTAAAGGAGGAAAAAGGGGAATATGGAAATTGAAAAAATAGTAAAACTTGTTAAAGATCAATTAGAACAATACAATAAAAAAGATCAATTAGAACAGTGCGATGAGAAAAAAATACCAGTAGAAGCTTCTGGAAGGCATATTCATTTATCTTATGAAGATATAGAAATCTTATTTGGAAAAGGATATGACTTAAAGCAAAAAAAAGAATTATCTCAGCCAGGTCAATTTGCTTGTGAAGAAAGAGTTAGAATAATTGGTCCAAAAGGTGTGATAGAAAACGTAATAATTTTAGGGCCCGCTAGAGCAGAGAGTCAGGTTGAAATTTCTTTGACTGATTGTCGTAAATTGGGGATAAAACCATTTATAAAAAATTCTGGAGATATCCTAGATACAGCTGGAATAATTGTGACAAATAAAGATAAAACAATAATATTGAACCAAGGAGCCATAATAGCTAAAAATCATATTCATATGAATTCAGAAGAAGCAAGAAGATTAGATGTCAGAGATAAGCAGAAAGTAAAAGTGAAAATTCATTCAGAAAGACCTATCATTTTTGAAGAAGTATTGATAAGGGTAAATGATTCATTTAGATTAAGTATGCATATTGATTATGATGAAGCTAATGCTTGTAATCTTAACAAAAATTCTTATGGAAAAATAGTATGAATGAAGAAAACATAATAGAGTTAATAAAAAAAGAGGTAAGCAGATATATTAAATTTGATAATATCTTAAATAAAAATATAGAAATTATAGGTGAAGATTTACTCCTAAAAGATGAGTTAAGCAAAAATTTTGAAATCTCTGATAAAGGTGAATGTTTGGTTGTTACAACAATTGGGATAAAAGAGATGGTCGCTCTTTCTCAGGGAACTTATGATAATGATTATTGTGAAAAGATTTTAAAAGAATTATTAAATGGAAAGAAAATTTTTTTAATAGAGGAAGGAATAGCTTGGAGAACATACAAAAAAATTCCGTTACCTTTAAAAGTGATTTATGAAAAATATGAAAAAGAGTTAGAGAAATATGGAATCCAAATATCTAAAAGGTTAGAAATACAAGAAAAACTAATTAAAAAAAGGGAATATGTTTCCGAAGGGATTTTAGATTTAAAAAAAATAAAAAATGAATTTAACTCCAGTAAGGTAATAGAAATCTCTAAAGATGTAAAGATAACAGAGCTGGCTAAAGAGTTTGCAAGAGAAAATGAAATCAAATTATTAAAAAGGTGATGAGATGAAAATAGGTAAAGTAATTGGTAATGTTTGGGCCACTAGAAAATCAAATAATTTAAATGGATATAAGTTTTTAGTGATAGAATTAGAAGATGGTGAAAAAATTGTTGCTTGTGACAATATAGGAGCAGGTGAAGGTGATAGAGTTTTAGTAACTTTGGGAAGTGGAGCAAGAAAAGGAACTTATGATGAAAATGTGCCTATAGATTCATTGGTTATAGGCATTATTGATGAAATAGATGAAAAAGGAGGAGAAAATGAATAAAAAGGTATTAATTACTTTAAGAAATATTGAAGAATATATTTGTGGAAATAACTTTCATGTATCTAAAAATATGATAGTATCTCCTGTAGCTAGAGATTATTTAAAAGGAAGAAATATAAAGTTATCTTATAATGAAATAAACGTAAATGAAGAAGTATCTTTAGGAGATAAAATTAAAATAATCTTAGAAAAAGAATTTAATGTAGTAGAAACTAAAAAGGTTAATAGAATTATAAAAAATGTTGAGGAGATGATAAAAAATGGGAATTAATGATATTATTATTTATATAATGGTTTTTTTTATGGTAGTAGGTGCTATTGATAAATGTATAGGGAATAAATATGGATATGGAGAAAAATTTGAAGAAGGATTTATGGCCATGGGAGCCCTTGCACTTGCAATGGTAGGAGTTATATCTTTAGCTCCAGTATTAGCTAATGTATTAAGGCCTATAGTTTCACCATTGTATCAAATGCTAGGAGCAGATCCAGCGATGTTTGCAACGACACTACTTGCTAATGATATGGGTGGGTATCCTTTAGCTATGCAATTAGCTGAAACTCCAGAAGCAGGAGTATTTGCAGGGCTTATTTTAGGAGCTATGATGGGTCCAACAATAGTATTTACAATACCGGTAGCTTTAGGAATTATAAAAGTTGAGGATAGAGAATTTCTTGCAAAAGGTGTACTAGCAGGAGTAGTAACTATACCATTAGGTTGTTTAGTAGGTGGTTTAGCAGGTGGATTTAGTTTAGAATTAATTTTAGTTAACTTAGTTCCTATAATTTTATTTGCTGCAATAATAGCTTTAGGGTTATGGAAAATTCCGGCTAAAATGATAAAAGGATTTACGATTTTTGGTCAAGGAGTAGTAATAGTTATTACATTAGCTCTAGCAGCAATAGTGATAGAAACTTTAACAGGAATAGTAGTTATACCAGGAATGGCCCCGATATCTGAAGGTATCGAAATTATAGGAGCGGTTTCAATCACATTAGCAGGAGCATTTCCATTAGTTCATTTCATTACTAAGGTATTTAATAAACCTTTATTGAAATTTGGAAAACTTTTAGGAATGAATGAAACTTCTGCAACAGGAATGGTAGCTAGTTTAGCGAACAGTATTCCTATGTTTGGATTGATGAAAGACATGGATGAAAAAGGGAAAGTATTAAATGTAGCTTTTGCGGTAAGTGCTGCTTTTGTATTCGGAGATCATTTAGGGTTTACTGCCGGAGTTGATAGAAGCATGATATTCCCGATGGTCATAGGAAAATTAACAGGAGGAATTACTGCTGTGGCGTTAGCATCATTGATGTATAGTTCGTCTAAAAATAAAAAAACAGTGGGTGAAGAGGTATAATGAATATAAATCAAAAAGAATTAGAAATGCTGATAAAAAAAGTTATAGAAGCAGAATTAGGTGATAAATGTGATTCAAAAATTAAATATTTTGATCCAAGTGGAGTAGGAGTAATAAAAGCAAGCAAAATAGAACGTGAAAGGTTTGATACTGGGAACCCTGCTGATCAAGTATATGTTACAGATTTGTTTTCATTAACAGAAAGTCCAAGAATAGGGGCAGGAATGATGGAAATGAAAGAATCTACTTTTGACTGGACATTAAATTATGATGAAATAGATTATATAATCGAAGGGACATTAAAAGTTATTATTGATGGAAGAGAAGTGGTTGGAGAAAAGGGAGATGTAGTGTTAATCCCTAAAGGTTCAAAAATTAAATTTAGTGCTCCAGATTATGCTAAATTTCTTTATGTTGTTTATCCAGCTAATTGGCAAGAGCAAAACTAGGAGGATAAAATGAAAGAATTTAAATTAAAACCTGAAATAAAATATGGTTGTGAATCTTTAGAGTGGATTAAAAATTTGAAATCAAAAAAAATTCTTATAGTGACGGATAAAACTATGGTTAAATTAGGATTAGTTGATAAAGTAATATCTAATTTAAATGGATCAGAAATAAAGGTATTTGATGAGGTTGAACCTAACCCAACTATAGAAGTTATAGAAAGTGGAATAAAAGAATATTTTATGTTTAATCCTGAAGTAATAATAGCATTAGGAGGAGGTTCTCCTATAGATGCTTGTAAAGGGATAATTTATTTTAGTTATAAAATTCAAAAAGAACATAGGGGAGATATAAAAAGAATTCCATTTATAGCAATCCCTACAACAAGTGGAACAGGTTCTGAAGTAACTTCTTATAGTGTTATTACAAATAAAAATAATAAAATAGCTTTAGCAGATGATGAAATGTTACCAACCATGGCAATTTTAGACCCAGAGTTTATGAAAACTTTACCTAAAGTTGTAATTGCTGATACTGGAATGGATGTATTAACTCATGCAATAGAAGCATATGTATCTACTTCTAGGAATTCGTTTACGAATGCTCTATCTTTAGAAGCAATTAAAATAATCTATAAAAATTTATTAAAGCATTATGGAAATGCTGAATTATTAAAACCTAGAGAAGAAATACAGCATGCCTCATGTATGGCAGGATTAGCCTTTAATAATTCTTCTTTAGGTATAAATCATAGTATAGCCCATACTTTAGGATCTAATTTACATTTATCTCATGGAAGATCAAACGCAATAATAATGCCTTATATAATAGAGAATAATAAAAATGCTTATGAACATTATTTTGAAATTTCTAAAATGCTGGGGTTACCTTCAGAGAATATAGTGGAAGGGAAAAATTCCCTGATAGCACTTATTAGTATTTTAAAAGAGAAAATGGGAATTCCAAATTCTTTGAAAGATTTAGGTATAGAGTTTGAGGAATATAAAAAATTAATGCCGCAATTTTTAAAAGATATTGAAAAAGATATTTGTACAGCTGGAAATCCTAATCAATTTACACATGAAGAATATATTGAATTATTGATTAAATTATATTATGGGTTAATGTAGACATTATAATAGTTTTTGTATTTTTATAAAAAGCAGGACTTTCTAAATTACGTGTAAAAACATATTTCTAACTAATCCAAGAGAGCTTTTAGAAGCTCTCTTTTTACATATATTTACTATTCTTCGACTTATTTAAGATCTCATATGTCGTACTACTTTTGTACTTGAAGACCCATGGAAATCTATCTTTTAAGCATCCTAAAAAAAATTAATTTTTTAAATAGAAAAATAGTGTAAATCAAGAGGAGGATTAGAGAGCAAAAAGAGAGCAATAATTTTTATTATTGCTCCCTTATATAAAATTTTATAAACTTTCGTTAAACTTTCTTATTTCAGCTTTAATTTCTTCGGCAGTGGCCATAGCCATAACCCTTTCAACCAACGCTTCACATTCTTTTTTGTCTAAGTGAATAATATTTCTTTTGATACCTAATACAGAGATAGCAGACATTGAGAATGCGTCTAATCCCATACCAAATAAGATAGGAGTAGCTAATTCATCTCCTGCAAATTCCCCACACATAGAGATAGGTATTCCACCTGCATGAGCTCCTTCAATAGATAATTGGATGGCTGCTAATACACCAGGGTTGAATGAATCATATAGGTCAGCGATCTTTTCATTTCCTCTATCTACAGCCAGTGTATATTGAGTCAGGTCATTTGTACCGATTGAGAAGAAATCTACTTCTTCAGCAAAATATTTTGCTCTAAATGCTACAGATGGAGTTTCCACCATTATACCTAATTGAATATTTTCATCAAAATTAATACCTTCATTTTTTAATTCTGCCTTACACTCTTCCAATAGTACTTTTGATTTTCTAACTTCATCCAATGAAATTATCATAGGAAGCATGATCTTAACATATCCAAATCCAGATGCTCTAAGTAAGGCCCTATACTGTGTTTTTAAGATTTCAGGTCTGTCTAAACAAACTCTGATTGCTCTCCATCCTAAGAATGGATTTTCCTCTTCAGGCAGATCCATATAAGAAAGTGCTTTATCTCCACCGATATCCATTGTTCTGATAGTTACAGGGAGGCCATTCATTTTTTCTGCGACTTCTTTATATGCTTCAAATTGTTCCTCTTCAGTAGGGAATTTATCTGAGTTCATAAATAAGAATTCTGTCCTATAAAGTCCGATTCCGTCAGCTCCATTTCTAAGAACCCCTCCAATATCAGAAGGCCCACCAATATTAGCCCAAGCTCCTACAGTGATACCGTCTTTAGATATGGCTTTCTTATCTTTTAACTGCTTCAACTCTTCCTTTTCAACGTTGAATTTTTCCTTTGCTCTGACAGCCTGCACAATCTCATCATTAGTAGGATTGATAATAACTTTACCAGTCAGTGCATCTACAATGATTGTGTCCTCATCTTTTGCATCATTTAAGATAGTTTTTGTACCTACAACAGCAGGCAGTTCAAGAGATCTAGCCATGATAGATGAATGAGCTGTCTTACCGCCTATTTGTGTGACAAATGCTATAACATTTTTAAGGTCTATTTGAGCTGTATCTGATGGTGTCAAGTCGTTTGCTACGATGACAGTATCGGCAGGAAGGTTTCCTAGGTCTACAATTGGAGTTCCTGTGATGTTATATAACCATCTTTTAGCGATATCTCTGAGGTCTGCAACCCTTTCCCTTAGGTATGGATCATCTAAGTTTTCTAGCATATCACAGTACACTTCTATTCCCTGACTCAGTGCATATTCAGCAGAAATTTGATCATCTTCAATTAATTCAACCACTTCTTCAAATAAATCTTCATCTTCTAAAAGTGTGATGTGACCATCAAAAATAGTAGCCTTGTCTTCTCCTAATTTTTTAGCAGTCATCTTTCTAATTTCAAATAATTGATCCTTAGATACATTCCTGCCATCTAATAATCTTTTTTCTTCGGCTTTAGGATCTAAAACCTTATCTTTATTGATAACTAACTCTGTATCTTTATATAAAAATACTTTTCCAACAACAATTCCTGGAGAAGCATCTATACCCTCTATTAATTTTCTCATTTGAGAACCTCCGTAATTTTAAAAAATTTAAAAAAGATAGAAGGTTTGACCTTCTATCTTAAGTGATTAGTCTCTTAAGTTTGCTAAAAGATCTGTTAATTTTTCAACAGCAGTGTCAGCATCTGATCCATCTGCATGTACAGTTACACTAGTTCCTTTTTTAATCCCTAGAGATAATAATTTCAATAATGATGTTCCTTTAACTTTTTTACCGGCTTCATTTTCAACTTCAATCTTTGATTCAAAAGTTTTTGCTACAGTTACGAACTCGTTTCCTGGTCTTGTATGTAGTCCTGTATCGTTTGTTATTTCTACTGTTTTGAATGCCATGCTTTAATCCTCCTAATAATCTGAATAAATGTTTCTACAAAATTAGAATATCATAATTAAAAAAAAAGTGCAAATAATTTCGTTAAAACATATCTAAAAAAACCATATTATCCTGGATTAGAACCTAAGGTCTTAAAGTTGACAACCACTCTAAATCAACATCACTATCATAGTCAACCCCGTCTGCTTCAAAACCATTTAAATTCATGAAATATTTTTTATATAATTTGAAATCGCATAGTTCTTTAAAATTTTTCTCTGTAATATTATTATATATACTTACACTTTTTTCTTGAATTTCTTCTTTTAATTCCCAAGAATCCGGCCTCATTCTTCCCTGAGCATCAAAATTTGGAGAATCTCCATAGATCATGTCAGCAAGCAGCCTGTGAGTGTGCTCCATACATGGCTCCTCAGTTCCCTGTTCTGCCATAACTTTAAATAATACAGAAGCATAGATAGAAAAACATGGAATAAATGCACTGGCTTTTGTAGTGATCGCTCTATTGACAGAAGTATATACTTCACCACCCAGTTTTTCTTTAACCAAAGTATTTAAGTCTACAGCACTTTGTTCTAAATGCTCTTTTGCTTTACCAATAGTTCCGTCTCTATATACAGCACGAGTTATATCCCCACCAATATATGAATAAGCAACACTTTTGAAACCTTCATTACAAACGTTTTCATCTACCAATGCTTTTACCCAGTGGCTCCAGTCTTCTCCACCCATAACTTTAACAGTGTTTGCAACTTCTTCCTCTGTTGCAGAGTCAACGTTCATATATTCAATCTCTTCTTTTTGAATATTTAATGTATACCCGCCAAACTCTTCATTTATAGGTTTAATGCAAGATTTGTGAACAACTCCAGTATCAGGATCTTGTCTTACTCCAGAAGCAACACTATATATTAGAAGGTCTATCTTTCCTCCAAATTCATCCTTTATGTATTCAAGAACTTCTTTTCTCATCTCATGGGAAAAAGCATCTCCAATAAAGTTTTTAGCAATTAAGCCTTCTTTTTCTGCAGCTTCTTTAAACCATATGTTGTTATACCAACCGGCACTTCCAACTTTTTTTGCTGTTCCCTCTTTTTCAAATGAAACTCCAACGGTGTCGGATTTACTTCCACCAAACGCCAATGAAATTCTAGTAGCTAATCCATATCCTGAAGACGCTCCTAAAATCAGTACTTTTTTCGCACCTTTATACTGTTTATTATTTTTTGCAATTTTAATTTGATCTTTAACTATTTTTTTACATCCCATAGGATGGCAGTTTAGAGCTAGACTTCCTCTTACTCTTGGTTTAATTATCATGTTTTACAACACCTCCGTTTGATTAGTTTATCATAATATTTACTATATTTACAAGGTAATTTATAATATCGGTCTTAGTAAATTACTGTTGTAATTTACTAAGCGATGGTTTTTTTGTAACAAAAGCCCTATAATTGCTAAATTTTATCCAAAATAGGTATTTTTGTTGAGTTTAGTGAAGGTTAATAACTACCTGCCCGTCGCGGACAGACACATTAGCTTGAAGAACTTATCATAGTACGACATAAATTTAAAAAGATTTATAAGATTGAAAAAATATACTTTTATAGGAACATATAGTTTTAATTAGTAAAACATAATATAGATTTACACGTGGAGAACAATAAATCCTATTATATAAAAATAGATAAAATTTAACCCTAATGAGGAGTTGGTCAAAGTGAAGTTAACCATAAAAAAATTTATAGAGGGTATAAGAAAACAGATCAGCCAGAGTAATAAATTAATTTTTAAAATACTGAAATTGATCTTATTTACATTTGAAAATTATAAGAAGAGCAGATCGGATCTATGGTCATCTGCACTGACATTTTATTCTCTTCTAACCATCGTTCCTGTAATAGCCATAGCCTTTGTTGTTACTAAGGGGTTTGGGCTGGAAAAACTAATAAAAGATGAGATCTATAAAACTTTTTTTTTACAGGATGAAATTTTAGATCAAATATTAATTTTTTCCCAGAGAACATTGGAAAATGCCAAGGGAGAATTGATCGCAGGTACAGGAATTTTATTTTTGATTTGGTCGGTAGTGAAGATATTTTCTGCTGTGGAAAAATCATTTAATGAAATATGGAAGGTACAGGAGTCCCGTACTTTTGTAAGGAAACTTACTGACTACATGTCATTAATATTTTTATTTCCATTGATTATAGTGTTATCCAATGGACTTTCAGTAATCCTACAAATTTCTATATTAAAAATTTATCCGGGATTGATAGAAATCTTAAATTTTATCCCACAGATTTTAATCATAGTATTCTTTACCCTGATATATTTGATTATTCCAAATACAAAGGTTAAGCTGTCTACAGCGGTTATAGCAGGGTTATTTTCAGGTATTGTATTTCAGGTAACACAATCTGTCTTCATCTATTTACAAGTCAGCCTGTTAAACTATAATGCTATCTATGGAAGTTTTTCCCTAATACCTATATTTATCCTGTGGCAGAAGATAGTATGGTTTATAATTTTATTAGGTGCACATCTCTCCTTTATTATACAAAATTCATATAAGTACTCCTACACTATAAATGAGATAAATTTAAATTTTTCATCAAAAAGAGATATCTCTATTATGTGTATCTACTATCTTATAAAAAACTACGAGGAAGACAGGCCGCCAATGAGTACCAATGAACTATCCCATGAGGTAGGGATAGCCATAGGGGTGATGCAGGATATTCTGAATATGCTGGTAAAATTAAATTTTATAGTGGAAATAGTTACATCCAGTGATGAAAGAAAATATAAACTCTCTAAAAATATAGAGATTCTCTCCAT
>DAOUPY010000112.1 GCA_030625925.1 Fusobacteriaceae bacterium
TGTGGGATTCTCACCCATCTTCCTTTTTAATTGAACTAATCAAACCTTAAATTTTAATATTTAATTGTATTTATGTTTTGCTTATTTTACGTAAAGACTTTATCACTTATCAGTAATAAAGTCAATAACTTTTTCGTAAATCACAGTAAATTAAAATTAATTTTAATTTACTGTGATTTAACGCCTATTTATACCCTGAAAACCTATGATTGTGAGACAATTTTTTTTCTTTATAACACGTTTTTTTCACTCTGACATGTTTTTCAAAATATCCTCTGAATCGTAATAGTACCAATGGATTTATGACGTTATAATTTGATAAATTTCAGTTATAAGGGTGTAATCACAAGGGGCGATTTTTAGGAGAGCTTAGGAGGAAAATGAGAGAGAATTTAATTAAAAATGGATAATTGAAAACCAAGAAAAAAAGATTTTTAATTTGTGTAATTCGTGAAAAAAATTCAAAGATTCCTGTAGTGTAACTCTTCATCTCAGTTTCTCAAAATTCTATGTTTACAGAGTATACTAATAGTTTTTTGGTGATGACCCATGCGGTTATTTTGTGCTAAATATTTTCATCTATGTAAATTGTTGATTTGAATATTTTTTTTGTAAAAAAAAATATTTGAAAAAATGTTAAAATAACAATAAGAGAAAATTTAATAGAAAAAATCAAAAAAATTAAATATAAAATAACTGTGGTTTTTCTATTGTTAGAGGAACCTTTGAGGAGGAGTAAGCTTGAATACCATGCTGGAATTTGATAAGGAATATGGAAATAGTATAATAGGGATAGATGAAGCTGGACGTGGGCCTCTTGCAGGGCCTGTAGTAGCATCTGCCGTAAAGATAATAAACTATGTAGAAGAATTTGATATGATAGATGACTCGAAAAAATTAACCGAGAAAAAAAGGGAGTTTTTATTTGACCTAATCTTGGCTAACTGTGAAGTAGGAGTTGGAATAGCTAATGAAAAGGAGATAGACGAGATAAATATCTTGAATGCTACATTTCTTGCCATGAGAAGAGCGATAGAAGATTTAGAGGCAGAGGGAACAGAATTCGATCTTGCTTTAATTGACGGAAATCATAAGATTCGTGAGTATGACGATCCCCAGGAGTTTGTAATTAAAGGTGATGGAAAGAGTCTGGCTATTGCAGCTGCAAGTATCATAGCTAAGGTAACTAGGGACAGGATTATGATTAAATATGGTGAGCTTTATCCTGAATACGGATTTGCAAAACATAAGGGGTACGGGACAAAACAGCACCGTGAAGCACTTCTTAGTCATGGAAAAATAGATTGTCATAGAAATAGTTTTTTGACTAAAATTTTAGCTCCTACACTATTTTAGATAATAAATAACTCAGCTATCAATGGACATCAATAAAAAATATTAAACTTTTTACTCACAGATTACGTAGAGAGGTGCAGATTTTAACCAAGGAAAAGATTTTTGATCTGTGTCAAAAAAGACTCCTGTGTTATAGCAGTGGAGTATTATAGATTCGTGTAATTCGTGACAGAGGTTTAAATTTGTGTAGATTGGTGGCCAAAAGAAAGATTTTGAATTTATAGATCTGCGACAAAGAAAAAAAAATCATAACTTTATAGAGGTCCTTAAGAAGTATTAAAACTTTTTAAGGATTTTTTATTTTTAAAATAAAAAAATATGTAGTAATATTGTAATATAAATAATTCTGAGTCGGGGGGCGAGAACTATGATCATGATAATATTACAGAGTATAGCGATAACTGCTTTATTATGTGTAAGTTATATATGCATGTGTGCATTGAATGAAAAAAAAGTTGAGATGGAAAAGGAAGAAAAAGATGGATAATAGAGCTGTCGGAACAAAATATGAAGGGATAGCCATGGAATATCTAGCTGAAAAAGGATATTCTGAATTGGGGAGAAATTATTATTCCAGGTATGGAGAATTAGATCTCATATGCAGGGATGAAAAAAAAGGCGATATAGTTTTTGTAGAGGTGAAGTATAGAAAAAGTATGGAATACGGGAATGGACTGGAATCCATTACCAGATCTAAGCAGAGGAAGTTAGTAAAGACCGCTGCAGTTTATTTGAAAGACAAAAAAATAGAGGATATTCCCTATAGATTCGATATAATATCAATATTAGGAAATGAAATAGAGCATATTGAAAATGCGATTTGGGGGGATTGTCTATGAATTTTAGATGTTTAAAGTGCGAGGGAGAAGATTATACAGTAAAGACTACATTTATGGCAGAAAAAACACCAGGGTTGAGATTGGAATTAGGGACATATTATCTAAAAATATGTTCAAACTGCGGGTACACAGAGATGTATTCAGCCAAGATACTGGATAAAGATGAAGAGCCTAAACCACAGCATTAGACAGATATTTTTTAAGAATAACTGTATTCTTTGCCCTGAAAAAGCCAATGACAACCTTCATTATATGTGTTATAATTGCCATAAAAGTCTAAGGGATACAGGGGATTTGAAAAAGTTCAATGATATCTATTACCTTTGGAATTATGATAAGAAATTAAAAAAAATAATAGAGGAATATAAGTTTAAAAATAAACTTTATATAGGAGAACTATTGTTTGGCTTGATAGGAGAAGAGCTGGATAAATTGATAAAAAAAGAGGGAATAGGAGGTATAATCCCAATACCTGTAAGTCATAAAAGACTCATGGAAAGAGGATTTAACCAAGTGGAAGAACTCCTAAAATTTGGTGGATATTCCTATATAAAAACTAACAGGATCAAGGAAACAAAACATATGTATGAACTCCTAAATTCGGAGGCAAGAAGAAAAAATATAAGATCAGCATTTAAAATAGAGGGATTAAAAGGGTTAAAAAAAGTTTTAATAATTGACGATATAATAACGACAGGTTCAACCATGAAGGAATTTATAACTGAGATTAAAAATAATAATGATACTATACAAATAGTGGTATTTACCTTGGCTTTATCTAAAACTGCTAAAAAAATAAATTTAAAAATGAGGTAAATAGAATGAAAATTATATTAGACAATAGAGAGATAACCATGAATGATGTAGATGATAAGAGCTTTTCCTGGGTATTAGAGGAGGTAACAGATCTTTTAGAGAGAGATGGAAGAATGTTATTTGATGTATATATCGATGGAAAAGGGATGGATTACTATGAATACTTCAATAAAGAGCAGATAGGAGTAGTGGAATTTATCAGTAAATCTCCAAAGGTAATCATACTTGAATCTTTAGGCGGGATGAGAGATTTTATCTCAAAGTATTTTGACGCCCTTATAGCCATAGCCAGTAGTTTTAATAGTAATAGAACCACAGATGCTGTAGAGATCCTTTTAGAGGTAGAAAATGGATTGGAATGGGTATGTAATGTTTTGGCTTCTATAAAGGAAAATACAGCTATTGATTTTAAATATCCTGAATTTGATATGATGTTCTTGGAGTATAGAACCAGCTTGGAAAAGGTGCAGGAATCTATAGAAAATGGTGACTATATTGGTGGTTTAACCGTTCTAGAGGTAGAGATGAGCGGTGAGCTGATATTTTTGCAGGAAAACCTGGATACCTACATGGAAGATATTGTAGATGAAGAGATAAATGAATATAAGTATAATTAAGAGAGTGGGAAACCACTCTTAATTTACGTACACAATAAAGGAGTAAAATTATGAAGAAATGGTTGATTATCATGGGAGTGACTCTGCTTATGGGGTGCTCAAACAGTGAAATATTGAAGATAAAGGAGAATACTCCAATCCCTGTTGTTACAAAAAAAGGAGACAGCTATGTATTTTTAGACGATTTAGAACATAGATCTACAACGAAGTACCTGATATATGACGAAGATAAAAAGCAACTGAAAGTATTAATCAAAGTACGGAAAAATGATATAGAAAAAATAAATTTAATATTGGATGGAGAAAAAAAAGAGATGCAGTCTCTAGGGTTTCTTAGAGGAAACGAATTTTTTTCAGTAGATATAAAGGAAACAACCGAGAAAAATGTAAATTATTATTTTGAGATAATAGATGGTAAATTTAAATATTTTTACGGGAAAAAATCATCATATTATTCAGAAGATGTATCTGCATTTACATATATTGTAGAAGATAAACAAAGGGAACTTCCCAGCTGGGCTGAAGGGATGACCTGGTATTCTATCTATGTGGACAGTTTTCGAGATGGAGATGAAAAAAATAGCCCTATCTACTCAGAGTTTGGGCCTGAATATTATTTTAGACCTAGTGGAAGGCTGAATGATGGGACTCTAAAGTCGGAATTGATTTCGCCGGAAAAGTGGCAAAAAAAGGGAACCCTCCAGGGATTTGAAGTGACAGATTGGGGCGATGACTGGAATACTCCTCCATATTCAGAGATTGAAGCTAAAAATAGATATTTTTCTTATGCAGTAAAAAATACCAGAAGGTATGGCGGAGACCTGCAGGGAATAATGGATAAATTGGATTATCTCAAAGGGTTAGGCGTTGAGGGAGTAAAACTATCCCCTGTATATTATTCAAATTCAAGCCATAAATTAGATACCATAGATTACGGTCATATTTCCCCTGATTATGCTTTAACAGATAAGGATTCATATAGGGAGCTAGAGGGTGGTCTAGGGAGTGATATATGGACTAACTCAGATAGACTTTTTCAAAAATTAGTGGATGAGATCCACAAAAAAAAAATGAGGGTGGTCTTGGATATTAATTTTTCATATGTATCATCGGAATTTTTTGCATATAAGGATCTATTAAAAAATGGAGATAATTCAAAATATAAAAATTGGTTTATCCTCAATGAAGATCAGTTGTCGAAGGAACCAAAAAAAGAAACCAAAAAAATACTTTTAAATCTAGAGGATGAATTCCTGCAGGATTATTTGATCGGAGCAACGACAAAATGGGTAAGGGGTTATGAAAATAAGGGAATAGATGGATATTATGTAAAAAATGACCTGTCTAATAAGGCGTTTTTAACTAGGTGGAAAAAAGCACTTTTAGAGATGAACGGTGAATTTATCTTAGTTGGAGAATCTACAGAGGAAAATGAAAACAATTTAGGAAAAGATGGCTTTGATATCATAGGTTCCTATGAATTAGGAGCTTGGATGCAGGGCTTACTTGAAAATTCGAACAGAAATACTATAGAGACAGTAAAGGGTGGGATGAAAATTTATAGTATTAAAACTCCTAGATGGAATTTTATAGAATCCTATGATACCGATAGATTTTATTCTAGTCTAATAAATCCAAATAGGGAATTTGACAGGTTAAATAATTACGGCAGAGATGATTATATAAATATCAGACCTGATTTGATCGACAAAGATGCTATAAAAAAATTAAAATTAGCTGCTTTAATCCACCTAACCATAGATGGGAGTCCGGTTATATACTATGGTAATGAAAAAGCAATGTGGGGTGCAGATGCTCCTGACAGCAGAAAACCAATGATTTGGGAAGATGTGAAGTTTGAAAATGAAACGGACAGTCTGAAAAAATACAGTAAAAATAGAGCTGAAATAGCTGAAATATTTAAAACAGACCTGATAAAAGATGAAATATCTTATAGTGTGACAGCAGGTAAAACTTTGGAAGATTGGTATAAGAAAATTTCTGAATTTAGAAACTTTGATATGGAACTAATGAAAAGTGGGGACCTGGAGATACTGGATCTGGATAGAGATAAATATTTGGAAGATGGACGTTTAGAGAAGACACCTGAGACTGATGTGTTTTCCTACAAGAGGGAATATAAGGGCAGAAGTGCAATTATAGTAATAAATAGATCTAATCTAAAGAAGACGGTGGAACTGCCGATACAAGGGAAAAAAGGTTATACTGATTATTATTCTGGTAAAAGACAT
>DAOUPY010000418.1 GCA_030625925.1 Fusobacteriaceae bacterium
CCTGTAAAAAATATAAAGCCTTCAGTTCTTTCTGCCAAACCTGCTTGATAGTAGAAAGATTTTTCACTTATTTTTGTAGAAAGAGTTCCCACCGTTAAAAATATAGTCATACTGATTATGATACTGGATGTGAGAAGGAGAAATAAAAAATTATTCTCTGGATATTTTATAGCCAGTACCAATATTATTCCAATCTCCACTACCCTGTCAAAGGTGATATCCATAAGTGCTCCAAAAAGATTGGATCCTTTTGATCTGGCAATGGTTCCATCTACAGCATCTAAAAGCCCCGATATCCATAAAAGAATCACTCCTACCACTGAATAACCTAAGTGTATAGACAAGGGGACACAAAGCCCCAATAAAAGAGCTATAATAGTCACTTTATTAGCACTAAGCCCCACCTTTATACATCTATCTGCAAGATATTTAATTATTGGTTGTACAAACTTTCTTCCATGTGTGTCTAACATCTTTTCCTCCCTGCATTCCTTACGGCAAAACTATATCAGCAATTCATGAATTGCCCCCTCCGTAAGTTTAAAACCTTCTTTTGCCGCCAATCTACAAAAATAAAAGATTTTTTTATTAATTTTTTATCCCCGTCTACCAGTATCACTGGCGGTTTTATTTTTTTAAGTTTATTTTCAAATTTCTTAATTCAAATCTATCTTTTAGTCTTATTCATAGCCAAATTTTTATCTCACCTTGGTAATTTTGTTTAATGCAAATCTTATTCCCAGCTCAAACAACAAAATTCCAATTATATTAAATAAAATAAATAAAATAGCATAGACCGACCCGACTATCTTGTCCCCGCTGCTCAAATATGGAAACATTAAGATTGGTAGGGTAATTATCTCTCCTCCCCCTATGAGGAGGGTCAAAATATACTCTGACAGAGATATCAATATAGATATCGTCGATCCAATCAATATCCCAGGAATCAACATGGGCAGGATAATATACCTATACATCTCAAATTTTGAGACACCATCAATAAGTGCCGATTCTTCCAGTCTTTTGGAAAATCCTTTGAAACTCCCGTACAGACTGAGGAGTACATAGGGAAAACTGGGTATTATATTTACCAGAATAACTCCTAATAAATTATCTGTCAACCCGTAGATTATCATACTGTGATGGATCCCCAATACAGATGAGAGGGATGGAACTATTAGGGGCGCAAATAAAATTATCATATAGATCCCCTTAAATCTACTTTTTTTTCTGAATAAAAATCTAGCTGCAGGTATAGCTAGAAACAGATTGATTATGGCTACTATATAAGCAATGGATAGGTTATATCCCATTCCGACCCAGGTGGATCTACTTTTCAAGACATACTCATATCCATCCATGGAATAATTAGGAGGGAGTATCTCTCCAAACTTCCACCCGCTGGATATGGATCCTAGAAGCAAAGGAAGAAAGGGAAATAAAACCACCAGTATAAATACCAGTCCTGCTGTTATGATTATTTTTCTAATTCTAATTCCACCCTTTCTCCCAGTGATCTATTTAATCTATAGATGATCAGTGCCACACCTGCTGTCAATAATATGATTATACTATTTATTACCATTACCTCTCCCCTGTTGCCTATACTGTTTCTAGCATATTTTTCATAGGCCAAAACCGGCAGAGTTCTGGGGTAGGTTACTCCCAGCAGATACGGAACCTCAAATGAAGCAAAAATATGGGCAAAAACTACAAACAATGAGCTTAAATAGATTGGGAAAATTATTGGAAAGACGACTTCTTTAAAAAAATGATATCTATTTACTCCATATACTTTAGCCACATCCAGCCATTCATTGTTTATCTTTATCATCGTTGAATAGACCATGAGAATCACAAAGGGACTGGCCTTCCATCCATAGGTCAAGATTATAGAGTATCCATGACTCTCATTGACTAAAATCGGAAATTCATTTATCTTTTGAATACATCCCAATCTATAACATAGAGTAGAGATAACCCCGCTTTGACCAATTAAAATAGTGATCATATATCCTCCTAAAAGATAGGGGATATACATAGGCGAAAGTAAAAACATCTTTATCCCATTTAATTTTGCCGGACTCACCTCTGTACTGAGAAGATAGAGGATATATATTCCCAAAAGAGAGATTATCCCCACCAAAATTATAGAATACAGACTTAATCTGGCTGTATAAGCCAGGGAGTTTAAAAATTCTCCCTTATTTATCACTTTTTCCAACAACTTATAATTAAATATTTGTTGGAAAGATTCCACTATTCCACTCCAAAATAATACTGACATCACCATGATACTGGGTAAAATGCC
Organism: Fusobacteriaceae bacterium; assembly: GCA_030625925.1. Classification (GTDB taxonomy): domain Bacteria; phylum Fusobacteriota; class Fusobacteriia; order Fusobacteriales; family Fusobacteriaceae; genus Psychrilyobacter. The sequence continues at coordinate 2,312 of DAOUPY010000418.1, forward strand.
CAGATGTTCCTTAACCCTTTGCCACTTTTTCATACCATTCATCTTTTATCCCTTCTGTTACCTCT
>DAOUPY010000424.1 GCA_030625925.1 Fusobacteriaceae bacterium
CTAAAAAAATTCAATGGAGAATTTTTATGTCAGAAAGACTCTTATCTGTGCTCAGCCAATGGAATAGATATAGATGTGGCTTTTACTAAAAAATTAGGAGCAGGATTCTTTGGGGGAGAGGGATTTATTCTTCAAAAATTAAGAGGTGATGGGATGGCCTTTATCCATGCAGGAGGAACCATAGTTGAAAAAAAATTAGCTCATGGGGAAACACTGAGAGTAGATACAGGCTGTGTTGTGGGATTTGAATCTAGTGTAGATTACGATATTAGATTCGTAGGAGGATTTAAAAATGCTATGTTCGGTAAGGAAGGGTTGTTTTTAGCCACTTTACAGGGGCCGGGAACTGTATATATCCAATCTATGCCAATATCAAAATTAGCTGAAAGACTAAGTGCAGCAGTAGGAAGTAACAGGGGACAGAGTAAGGGTGGTGGAGACCTGCTGGCAGGAGGGATAGCAGGAGGAATATTAGGAAGTATGTTTGGTGGAGAGAATGATTAATACTGAGATGAAAAACACTAAAGCTGTTATTGATATTGGGACTAATTCATGCAGGCTGTTTATTGCACATGTAGAAAATGTAAAAATTACAAATAAAATATTAAAATTAATGGAAATAACCAGACTTGGTCAGGATGTAGATAAGACTAGGGTTTTAAGGCAGGATGCTATGGATAGAACCATAGAAACACTGAAACTGTATAGGAAAAAAATAGATGAGTATGGTGTAGAGGAGATAAAAGTTACTGCAACTTCGGCTACTCGTGATTCTAAAAATAGAGAGGAATTTATCTCTAGGGTAAAGGCTGCGACAAATCTCGATATTCATTGTATTACAGGAGAAGAAGAGGGAAGGTTGAGTTTTTCTGGAGCAGTGTCCGAGTTTGATGAAAAAATTATGGTATTTGATATAGGCGGCGGGAGTACTGAATTTATCTTAGGAGATAAAAAAAATATTGAATATATAGAGAGTTTCAATGTAGGTGCAGTAAGATTGGGAGAAAAGTTCTTTAAGAAGAAAGATGACCTTTTAAATGGTGAAATCTGGGTGAAAGAAATTTTGAAAGGACTGTCTAAGTATAAAGGTCAGTCATTTAGATTGGTAGGAGTAGCTGGGACTGTTACTACCCATGTCAGTGTACTCATGGAGATGGAGGAGTATGATACTGACAGGGTGCATATGTATAAGCTGACTAAAAAAGAAATTTTAAAAAACCTAGATAAATTTTTAAGTTTATCATTGGAAGAGAGAAAAAAAATAGCAGGATTACATCCAAAGAGAGCCGAGGTAATTATTCCAGGGACCTATCTGCTGTTGTGGATAATGGAAACTTTAGAAAAAGATGAAATTGTAGTTTCAGATTCAGATATCTTAGAGGGAATGATGATCAATGAGTAATAAATATATTGTTTATGGCCGTGTACAGGGAGTAGGATTCAGGTATTTTGTCTATGAGCTGGCCACAAAATTAAGATTTAATGGAAGTGTAAAAAATTTATCTGATGGAAATGTAGAAATAGTCATAGACAGTGGCAGACAGGAAGAAATATTGAAGGAGATTAAAAAAGGTAATTTCTTCAGTCATGTAGAAAAAATAGTAAAAACAGAGACACTAGAACTTAGTTATGACGATTTTCAGATTTTATATTAACAGACTTAATTATGAAAGGCTCCTAACTTAGGAGCCTTTTCCAGTAAAAATTATATTTTAATTAGAACCCTTTAATAAGATTATTTTTCTAAGATCCTTAATTTTTTCCAAACTGGAATCTGTTAGTTTATAGATTTTTTGTATCTCTGAAATGTCTTCATTGAGTAAGAGTAAAAATGTTATAATAAAAGAACAGCTGGAATTAACTAGATAGTTTATTTTTTTTAGGGTGTTTTTATCCAGCGTTTCTAGGATAAGCCCGATATTTTGATAGATAGTGTTAACTAATTCTTCAATATAAATAACTCTGTTTTTATTAAAATGCAGTGCAAATTCAATAAGTTTTTTCTCTAAATTTTCTTCTTTGGCTACTTCAAAATTATCAAAATGAAAGACTCCTAATTTTTTACAAATAGATCTTATAAACTTGTCATTATATTTCAAATAAAAATTAATACTGGAAAGATCTAGACGAAGGCTGTATTCTTTTTCATTAAATCTGTCCTTATAAAAATTTTCAACCACTTGAACTTCATGTTTGATGGAGTCAAATTCATCATCAATACTTTCTAGCATGGCACTGATTCTAAATAATTTTCTTTGAACTTTATTTGGTAATGTAACAAGAGTTTTATATCTCAGTTGATGGTCTATTTGAGC
>DAOUPY010000071.1 GCA_030625925.1 Fusobacteriaceae bacterium
ATCAACGCAAAGAACATATTAGAAAAAAGAGCTATCACCAAATTACCTAAGTTAATTTGATGGTAGTTTTTCTTTTCTCTAATTATATTACTTTAGATAATTATTAGTAGTTTAGTTCTAAGTTAATGACTGAATATAATAACTGTTATATTTAGTTCTATTATAGGAATTATAATTATTTGGATTAATTTATTATGTTTAAGCCTTTAAAATCAACGTTTATAAAGAATTTTTACCTGTTATTAGTTTAACTGTACTTTAGTTAGTTTTAAACTATATTTTTGCTCTTCTTTAATTATTTGAGCTAATTATAATCTGTATATTTTATAAGGTTGATCTAAGGGGAAAATATTAACTTTTAAAAGCTGAAAAAAGTATGCATAGAATCTAATCGAAAGAAAGATCGATAAAAAATAGGATCTCATGGAAGGCATGCCCTCCTTAAAATCATAAATTTAAATTCTTAATCTGGGGTGAGAGACCATAATTCTCTAATGATTTAGGCAGGCAAACATCTTATTGAAAAACAAAGACCAATAAAAATATGTTTCCATATTGATTTTTTTTATAATTTTAGGAATAATTTTTAGAGAAAACAAAAGCTGTATCACTATTTTAAAAGGGTAAATATAAAAATAAAATAACAAGGTATATTTTTATTTTTTATTCAAAGGAAAATCATTAATTTATTTTCTAATGTTTAACGCTAAATCAATAGATTATTCGAAATAATTTTTATTAAAATGATTACGTAATATTATTATTAGGAAATAAAAAACACCATCTGCATACAAATACAAATGATGCTATTTCTTGTTTTTAAAATCAATTTAATCAAAATAAATCCATAATTAAACTAATAGGACTTTATTCTGCTTATCTAAGTTTTTCAATAACTCTTTTTTGTCTTTCCATTTAAATTCATAAACTAAATATTCAATATTTAATTTTTCTAAAATTTTATTTATAGAGGCATGGTCATATATTTTATGAGAATCCAAATTAGTGATATGGTCAATTATGATACTGTATCTATCCATCCTATTTTCAGTTACAGCTATTTTATTTTTATTTTCTTCTAATTTATTCCTTCTATATGAATTTGGGAATGTGGCATTTAGATGAATCCCACGAATATGTTTTTTTAAAATTGAAGAATTTAAAATTATCTCTTCTATGTATTTTTCAACGTGTTTAAAATTTTCTATATTTTTATCCGTTAATGTCAAATGAGATAGATCCAGCATGATCCCTTTGTTGGAATATTTTATTTGATCCAAAAAATACTTTGTCTCAATTTCATTTAAAAGATCCATCCCAGGCCACCATAAATTTTCCAAAAGCAAAATAGGCCCATCCTCCACATCTTTAAAAACTTCGTTGAGAAGATCTATTGTATGATCTAAAACTTGTTTATTTCCATATTTAAAATTATCGCTGAATACTTCGTCCAGTCCAACATGAGCCACATGAAACACCATATACTCAGCTCCCATCTTAATGGAGTCTAAAAACTCCTCCCTGTAAAAATCAATCAACCTTTGCCGTCCCCATCCTCCATAAACTTCTACAGCTTTTTCTAAACTTTCAAATTCTTTTATCAATTCTTCCTCATCTTCCAACCACATATGAAGCCAAGATGGGAAATATAATAGGTGGTGTCCAATCGGTTTTACTGCCTCTATATTTTCAGGTTTGTAAAATCCTCCTGTCATAGTTTCAATACCATCTAATTTATATTCCTGTAAAATTTTATCTAATTCATTCCATCCATCTCCTATTTGATCTAGATGGTTGTCAGATGCTATAAAACTAAGTAATTTTTTCATGCTGATCCCCTTGTAATATATTATTTTTTTTAAGATATCTTTCTATGGAATTTAAAACATTTCTCTTATTTAAACTCCATCCAGGCTCAACAAGTGTTTCACGACTTCCGTCACCAGTAAGTCTATGAATAACCATATCTTTATCTAACATTTCGATTCCTTTTGCTATGAGATCTATATACTCCTCCTTAGTCAAAATATGAAATTTTGTCTCTGTATAGAGTTTTTCCAAATTGGTATTTTTAATTATATGCAGAAGATGAAATTTCACTCCCCAGGCTTTTTTCTCGACTATATACCTTATAGAAGCTAACATAGTCTCACAGCTTTCATTTGGAAGGCCCAGAATAATATGGGCAACAACCTTTATATTTTTGTTATTTAATTTCTCTATCATATGATCAAAGACTTTTAATTCCCACCCTCTATTTATATTTTCAGCTGTTTTTTCATCGCTGGTCTGCAAGCCTAATTCTATCCATAAAAAAGTTTTATTATTCAACTCCTCCAATAAATCTAAAATATTATCATCTATGCAATCTGGCCTGGTAGCTATCGCCAGCCCAACTACTCTAGGATGCGATAATGCCTCCTCATAGATTTTTCTTAAATATTCTAAATCCCCATATGTATTTGTAAAATTCTGAAAATAAGCAATAACATTCCCGTGAGGAAATTTTTTGCTGATTAATTCTAGTTGTTCCTCTATTTGATCTGTTATACTTTTTTTTCTAGAACCTGCGAATTCTCCGCTTCCACTATCACTGCAAAATATACAACCTTCTTTACTCAATGTTCCATCTCTATTTGGACAGGTAAATCCCCCGTCTAAAGAAACTTTATATACTTTCTCTCCAAATTTTTCTCTCAAAAAATAATTTAATGAATTATATCTTTTTTCTCCCCATCTCATTTTATCTTATCAGCTCCTATTTGTTTATTTTATTATTATACCATGTATTCAGTTATGCCTGTTTTTATTCTACAAAATATGGTAAAATTAAAAGCATATAAAATTTACGAGGTGACAAAGATGAATACAGAAATTTTCTTAATTAGACACGGAGAGACAATTTGGAACACTAAAAAATTAATACAAGGACAGCTGGACAGCCCGTTAACAGATAACGGTATTTACCAATCTAACCTTTTAGCCCAAAGGATGAAAAAAATAAATCCCGATATAATTTACACCAGCGATTTAAAAAGAGCTGTTGATACAGCAAACATAATAAATCAGCATATTAATAAAGATATAATTGAAATTTCTAGTGTCAGAGAAAGACATTGGGGGGTATTTCAAGGTGCTGATTGGCCAAAAATTAAGAAATTTTTTCCGACTCAATATAAATATTATAGAAATGACAGTAAAAATTATAAGATTCCAAATGGTGAGTCTTACAATCAAGTAACTAAAAGAACAATGGATAGTCTTGTAGATATAATTGAAAATCATAAAAATCAAAAGGTGGTTATAGTAACACATGGTGGTGTTATCAGCCCACTAATCAGAGATCTATTGTCTATACCATATGAAACACATAGAAAATTTACGATCTCTAACACCAGTATAACTAAGTTAGTCTATAGTGATTTTGGATTTTCTATCCTTTCCCTGGGTGATATAGCACACTTAGAGGGAGAAGATAAACCTTTGGATGAAATAGAAGAAGGATAAGAAGGTAAAAAAAGTTAAAAAAAATAGAATTCCCTCCATATGAAGAGAATTCTATTTTTTTTTATTTAATTTCTTCAACTTCTTCCACAGCAATTAAAACTAATATAACTTCTCCACCACTGAAAAGTTTTAATTCTTCTCCTACGATCTCGTATGATGTAACTTTTTCTAAAAGTGCAGTAAATGCATGTTCTTGCTGCATAGCATCTTCCGGACCTGCCATCATAGTTGATCCAATTCTGCCCATACTGAGTTCGTTGTTATTTAATGTATAGCTGCCGAAGTACCTATTTACACTCCCGTCACCGTAAAACTTTTCCTCCTCAAACTTTAGATCAGCTTTTGAAGTCTCCGTTACATCTTTTAATTTCTCATCTGAAAGATATTTAGATAACTTCCAGGTAGTCCCTACGAATTCTTTTTGAATAACTTCTATATTTACTAAATCTGTTCTTGTTTCCATTGGCTTATTCGCAGAACACGAGATGATAAACCCTGACAACGCTAATATTAACAATACTTTTTTCATATATATATACCTCCTATTAGATAAACACTCTTTCATTTCAAAGATTAATTTTTATTAATAAAAAGAAGTGTATACATATATATACCATAAATCACAAATTATTCCTAGTTATATCTAAAGTTTTACTATTTCATGAGTTTAGGTTATAATATGCTGTAAACCATTATTAAGTTAGATAAATAGAAGGAGGAGTTTATGAACACAATTAAAACATTTTTATTGATGATCTCTATGACGTTGATATTATTATTTATAGGAGGAGCTATTGGGGGACGTAACGGTGCCATGTTTGCTTTAATATTTTCTTTTGGTCTGAATATGATAAGTTATTGGAATAGTGATAAAATAGTTCTTAGGATGTATAAAGCTCAAGAGGTAGAAAAAAACTCTGAAGTATATTCTATAGTAAGGGAGTTAGCAGAAAGAGCCGATCTTCCTATGCCAAAAGTATATATGATCAACCAATCTCAGCCTAATGCATTTGCAACAGGAAGAAATCCAAAACATGCAGCTGTAGCAGTAACCCGTGGAATCACAGAAATTTTAGATAGAAATGAACTAAAGGGTGTTTTAGCCCATGAATTAGGCCATGTACATAATAAAGATATATTAATCGGAACTATTGCGGCATCCTTTGCTGGAGCTATTGCATATTTAGCTACTATGGCAAAATGGGCTGCTATATTCGGTGGAAGAGATGATGAGGATAAAAATCCTATAGCTCTTATTGGAATAGCTATATTTGCCCCAATGGCAGCAATGCTGGTTCAGATGGCGATTTCCCGTACTCGTGAATATAAAGCTGACAGTTACGGTGGAAAATTAGCAGGGAATCCATTGTATTTAGCTAAGGCACTGAAAAAATTAGAGATGTGGAGCACTAGAACACCTATGGATGCCAAGCCGGCAACTGCACATATGTTTATAGTAAATCCATTGAAGGGACAGAATATGGCAAAATTATTCAGCACCCATCCATCTACAAAGGACAGGATAGCAAAATTAGAGGAACAGGCTAGACAACTGTAAATATGTGAGATCATGTAGTTTTATTGATAAAAGGGACGTCTTTCTATGACGTTTCTTTTTTTTAGTTCTGGATACAACGTCACGTTGCTTATTTATCGTAATCGTGTTACAATTTATTTTAATAAAATTAATTTTATGTAGGAGAAATAAATTGAATAATATAAAACAAAAAGGATTTCATTTGAAAAATCCACATTCAGGAAGATATGATTTAAAATTACTTGTAGAAAACTCTAAGGAGTTGAAACAATATATAAAAAAAAATCCAAGAGGAGAGAGTACCATTGATTTTGGAGATGAAAAGGCAGTTTTAGAGTTGAATAAAGCACTATTAAAATCTTATTACGGTATCGAAAATTGGGATATTCCAGAGGGGTTTTTATGCCCGCCTATTCCAGGAAGAGCAGATTATATCCATCATATCTCAGACTTAACATCTAAATCTAAAGAAGATATTAAGGTTTTAGACATTGGAACAGGTGCAAACTGTATCTATCCAATTATTGGGAATAGATCTTACGGTTGGAAATTTATAGCTTCAGATATTGATCCTATCTCTGTGGAAAATGCAAAGAAAATAATAAAAAATAATAATTTAGAAGATAAAATAATCATTAAACTTCAAGCTGATAAAAATAATTTCTTTAAAGGGATTATAGATGAAGAGTATGTAGATATGACTATGTGTAATCCACCATTTCACGCATCTTTAAAGGACGCCTTATCTGCTAACAAACAAAAAAGAGATAACTTAAATAAAACCAGATCTTCTGATTTAAGTGAGAAATTAAACTTTGGAGGCCAGAAGGCAGAACTTTGGTGCAAAGGGGGAGAAATTCTATTCTTGAAAAAAATGGCTCGAGAAAGTCTTTTGTTTGCAGACAAAGTGGGATACTTTACTTCCCTTATTTCTAAGGGGGAAAATGTAAAATCTATGGAAAAGATATTAAAGAAATTAGGTGCATCAGATATCAGAATTATTGAGATGGTTCATGGGAATAAAATATCCAGAATTATAGCCTGGACCTTTAACTCGAAAAATAAATAGTATTATAATTTTTATTAAGAGCCTTATCAGGCTCTTTTTTTTTAGCAGCGTCACGTTGCTTTATTTTTCTTGTATAATAAAAAAATAAATGATATAAACTATAAGAGTAGTAAATAAAAAAATAGGGGTGGTTTAAAATGAATAAAAAATTAATACTGGGGATATTTTTTTTAATGGGAGTATTATCTTTTGGGGAGACTTTTGTATCTACAGAATGGTTGTCTCAAAATAAGAATAATATTAAGATTATAGATGCTAGAGGAAAAGCTTATAAGTTAGGGCATATCCCAGGAGCTATTGAAGTAACCTGGAAATCTCTATCCAATATGGATGCTGAATTTGGATCTGAAGAATGGGGAACGGTCTTAGAAATTGACAATTTATCAAAAAAGTTAAATGAATTAGGAATAAAGTCAACAGATGAAGTTGTAGTTTATAGTAAAACACGTGGTGCTTGGGGAGAAGATGGTCGTGTATACTGGACTCTACAAATGGCAGGATTTAAAAACCTCCATATATTAGATGGTGGAATAGAAAAATGGAAAAGTGAAAATAGAAAGACTACCTTCTCTAAAACAAAATATCCTGAACTAACTAATTCTATAGTTAAATGGGATGGTAGTAGAAATATAACAACCGATCAATTAATCCAAGAATTTGACGACTTAGTTATAATAGATACTAGAGAAGAAGATGAATATTTGGGAGCCACTAAGTTTGGTGAAGCTAGAGGTGGACATATAGAAGGGGCTGTTAATATTCCATTTAATTCATTTTTAGAAAAAGATGGGACTCTAAAGGATTCTAAAGCCATAGAAAAAATATTGAAATCAAAGGGAATTAAAAATAAAGATACTACGAAGATAGTAACTTATTGTACAGCTGGAATAAGATCTGCTCATATGCAAGTTGTTTTAGAAAAATCAGGTTATAATGTAAGAAATTATGATGCTTCATTTTATAGATGGGCTGCCTTAAAGACATTAAAATTAGAAAAATAAAAAAATACAAAGTTAAATATTGTTAGAGAGGCTTGTTTCTTATATTTTATAAGATCAAACCTCTTTTTTTTACATTTTTTTATAAGTTGATTTATTTAGACAGAGTGTTATTTTATTTGTTTTAT
>DAOUPY010000290.1 GCA_030625925.1 Fusobacteriaceae bacterium
TTATAATAGAGTATTGTTTATATTTGGTCAGATTATATGGAGTTGAAACAAAATTTTTTAATCAGGCGGTTAAAATTTTTTTTCTTGATTATTTTTCTTTAAAATTGACTTTTAAAATTTAAATAGTATACTTTTATTAAATAACTTTACTTTACGAATGATGACCCTCTAAATTGATTTAAAATATTATTTTGGTGTTATACTCTTTTAGTAGACACTTTCCATTCGTAAATATATAATATATTTAAAAGGAAGGTGTATGCATAATGGCAAAATATGATAATGAATTTAAGAAGGAAATTGCTGAATTAGTTCATAACAAAATAAAAAGTAGATCAGAGATTAAACGTGAATATGGAATAGCTCCCAGCACTGTAGTTGGCTGGGAAAAACAATTCTTTGGAGAATTAAAAAAGAGAGATGATCTTTCACCTCAAGAATTAGAAATAATAAGGCTAAAAAAACTGTTAAAAGAAAAAGAAGAGGAAGTTGATATTTTAAAAAAGGCTACAGCCATATTCTCGAGACACTTAAAGTAAAGAATAAAACTATCTTTAAATTCATTGGAAATCACAAAGAAGCTCATAGTATAAAGCGATTATGTAAGACTCTTGGAGTTTCCAAAAGTGGCTTTTACAAGCAGCTTCACCAAAAGAAAACCGAGACTTACAGAGACAAGCTAATGATTTTGGAATACATTAATAATATCAGGAAGAACACACATAAGAAAGCCTATGGGGCTCCTAGATTAAAAACTGAGTTATTAGATAAATACAAAATAAAAACAACAATGAAAAGAATTTCAAAGATAATGAGAGAATATGGCATAAAAGTTAATGGGATCAAAAAATTTAAAGCTGGTACAGCATCTTCAAAACCACCGCAAAACATCAAAGAGAATCTATTGAAACAAAATTTTAAAACAGAAATAAAAAATCAAATTTGGGTAACGGACATAACATATATCTGGACTAAAGATGGATGGCTATACTTAAGTAGTATCCTAGATTTGTGGAGCAAAAAAATAATTCATTATGAGATTAGAAATACAATGGATAAAAAACTTGTAATAGATACATTAGAAAAAGCTTACTTAAAAGAACAACCTGAATTAGAAACAATAATCCATAGCGATCAAGGGTCACAATATACAAGTAATGACTATTGTAAGCTGATTGAAGAGCTAAAAATGAAACACTCTATGAGTAGAAGGGGTAACTGTTATGATAATGCGGTTATTGAATCATTTCATGCGAGTATTAAGAAAGAAATGATCTACTTACAAGGTGCGATTAGTGCGAAAGAGATGAAATTAAGAGTTTTTGATTACATTGAAGGATTTTATAATAGAGAACGATTACATAGTGCAAACGGGAATATGAGTCCCTTAAATTTTGAAAAAAATGCGAAGAAAAGTTGTCCACTATCTTGACATAAGACCATTTAATTAGTTATATATTAGATTTTAAAAAAAATTACGGTTATCTTTAAATTAAAAGATTACGAAAGATGTGAGTTTGAAAATTAAATTTAATATTGATAGATAATTTGCTGTTATAAAACATTGGTGAATACCTTTGATTAACTTTTAATTTTGCCGATGATATGGTAAACTTTGAGTAAACCTAAGAAAGAAAAATATCATTTTTGACATTTGTTTTTTTGAAAAATGATCAAAATATACGGGAGAGAAAGATGGAAAAATTATTAAACAAAATAGTAAAAAAAAATAAAGATAAGACAAAATTTGGAAATGTAGCAAATTATATACCTGGACTGGATAAAGCAGGAAAGGAAGATTTGGGGATATGTTTATTGGATATGGATGGGAATAAATATGTATGTGGTGATTATAATAAAAAATTTACCATTCAAAGTGTGTCAAAACCTATAGCTCTTATGCTGGCTATGTTAGATAATGGAGTGGACTATGTGTTTTCCAAAGTAGGAACAGAGCCTACAGGAGATGCCTTTAACTCTATGATCAGACTGGAGACAGCTATTATAAAAAAACCGTATAATCCAATGATAAATGCCGGAGCTATAGCAGTTTCATCTATGATAAAGGGAGAAAACAAGGAAGAAAAATTTAAAAGATTGTTGAATTTTTTAAAAATGATTACTGAAAATGAAACTTTGAAATATAATAAGGAGATTTATTCAGGAGAGAATAGAACTGGAAATAAAAATAGAGCTATGGCTTATTTTATGAAGGATCAAGGGGTAATAGAGTCGTCTGTAGAAGATAGTTTGGATGTATACTTTAAGCAGTGTTCTATCGAGGTAACTACGGTAGATTTGGCTATGGTTGGTATGTTTTTAGCTAGAAACGGCAGACTATCTAATGGGAAAAAAATAATATCAGATTACGAAGCTAAGCTTGTAAAATCACTAATGATGACTTGTGGTATGTACGATGGATCGGGAGAATTTGCCCTAAAAGTAGGAATACCGTCGAAAAGTGGTGTTGGAGGGGGAATAATGTCAGTTCTTCCAAATAAGATGGGGATAGGAATATATGGTCCGGCTTTGGATGAAAAAGGTAACTCTATAGGTGGAGACGGGATATTAGAGGATCTGTCTGAAGAACTGGATCTGAGTATATTTTAAAAGACCCTAATAATTAGGGATGTGGGAGGTTTTTTATGGAAATAAAATTTTATAATCAAAATACATTGGATAAAAAAAAATATTCAGTAATCATTCCCCTGTATGAAGGAAAACTAGTTTTAGTAAAACATGAAAAAAGAAATACCTTGGAACTGCCTGGTGGACACATAGAAAAAGGTGAAACAGCAGAGATGGCAGCCAAGAGAGAACTGTATGAGGAGAGCGGGGCAACCAGTTTTCAGTTGACTTATCTATGTGATTATAGTGTAGAAAAAAATGGAGATTTAGGATATGGGAGTGTATTTACAGCAGCCATAAATAAATTTGGGGATCTGCCAAATTTTGAGATGGAGGATAAAATCTTAGTGGAAGAAATCCCTTCAAACCTTACCTATCCAGAGATTCAGGGAGAATTTATAAAAAAATATTTAGTAAAAAATGGAGAAAAATTTGAATTTAAAGGTGAAAAGTAAATAAAACCTAATAAATAATTTAGCTGCTGATAGATTTTAGTAAAAAAAATTAATTTTGGCAGCGCAGATAACAAAATAAAAATCATGATTAGCGTCGACATATGTAATAGTGATCCAAAAGAAGATATAGAATGATTTGTATATACGGTTTCGACATAAGCTATTTTAGGAGGAAAATTGAATTTAGATAGAATTAAATTTTTAGAGGATAATAAAATTCATGATAGCTATCATGAATTTTTTACTTTAGAGATAATACGAGAAATAGAGAAAATATTGGGAGTTATT
>DAOUPY010000327.1 GCA_030625925.1 Fusobacteriaceae bacterium
ATTCGTCGGTGAGTTCCCCTTCTCTTAATCTCCATTTCCAGTTATCTCCCAATGTTGATGGTATATTCATCCGAGCTCTATTATCCAGTCCCAAAAAATCTTGCATTTGTGCTGCAACTAGATCAGAATCAGATTTCCAGATAGCCTCTATCAATATTTCATTTATTTTTTCTGCTCTAAACTTCTTTAATTCTAAATACCTCGTCAAATATTTTTTCACATATTTCCTATGATCTTTTGTTATATTTTCATACCATCCTGCCACAGTTTCATTGTCATGGGTCCCTGTATAAGCCACTGAATTTTTGGGATATTTATGGGGCAGATAATCACTCTTACCCTTTGAATCAAAAGCAAATTCCAATATTTTCATCCCTGGATACCCGCTGTCTTTTAGAAGTTTTCTTACCCCTTTAGTTAAAAACCCTAGATCTTCAGCAATGATAGGCAGATCTCCTAATTCATTCTTTATAGCTTTAAATACCTCTATCCCCGGTCCTTTCATCCATCTTCCTGATCTTGCAGTAGGAGCCTTTGCCGGTATCTTCCAATAAGAGTCAAATCCCCTAAAGTGATCTATTCTTACCACATCATATAGTTCAAATGCTGCTCTCATCCTCTCAATCCACCATGAGTACCCTCTCCTCCTCATAATCTTCCAGTTATACAGTGGATTCCCCCATAGCTGACCTGACCTGCTAAAGGCATCTGGCGGGCAGCCTGCCACCCCCTTTAGATTCTTTTGCTCATCAAATAAAAACAATTCTGTTTTTAACCAGGCTTCTACACTGTCACTGGATATAAATATAGGGAGATCTCCTACTATCTTTACCTCATTGTCATTGGCGTATTTTTTCAACCTTTTCCACTGAGTATAAAATAGATACTGCAGGTAGATATGATAATCTATCTCACTTTTCAGTTCTACCCTGTATTTTTTCAAGGTATTGATATAGGCATATTTTTCCTCTTTCTCCCATTTTGTCCACTCTATTCCATTATTTTTATCTTTTATTGCCATGAATAATGCATAATCATCTATCCAATAAAAATGTTTTTTCCTAAATTTTTCTATCTCTTCTAAAAAAAATTCTCCCTCCTTTGAATAGGCTTTCTTTAAAAGTTTTAATTTATTCATATATAATTTTTTATAGTCTATATACCCTTCATCACCTCCCAAATCTCCCCCCTCTACCTCTTGCCTGTCTAGCCCTCCCCTCTCTACCAATTCTTCTAAATCAATAAAATAAGGATTCCCTGCAAAGGCTGAAAAAGATTGATACGGTGAATCCCCGTAGGAAGTTGTTCCCAGGGGTAAAATCTGCCATAATTTCTGCCCTGATTTTTTTAAAAAATCAATAAATTTATAAGCTTCTCTGCCAAAGGTTCCTATACCTCCATCTCCTCCTAAAGATGAGATGTGAAGCAATATCCCGCCACTTCTTTCAAACACATTTATACCCCCTGTATACAGAATTTTTACATAATTCTAAATATTTTCCTCGACTATAAATACCACAAACTTTTAAGGATATCAATATATAACATTATACGTCTTAACTATGCCTTAGTTTTTTTCTTTTTCTCCTAATAAATTGTTTTTTATAATTTACATCCCCACTAAAAAAATTCCTTTTTATTTTCTATCTTTTTAAAAAAATCTCGGACTACCTTAAATAAAACAACAAAAGCACCCCTTTGCAGGGGTGCTGATAATAAATTTAATTAGAACTTACTTGTATATCCAAATCTTATGAATGCTGTATCGTCTACATTCCCAGTTGAATTTTTTTCATTTTTCTCTACATAGTATCCACCTTTTAAATAAACTAAATTATTTTCATCCAATGATTTACTTAATTGGATTGATGGTTCAGCATATAGTACATAAGTTTCTTTTCCATCTTCTGTTCCACTTACATCAGTTAAATCATCAAAATGTCTAGCTCCGAATGAATATGGATCTGCTCCACCCTCTAATAATGCCTCTACCTTTATTCCGTCAACATTATATAATGGATAGTTAGCATATACATATACCTCTATGTCTACATTGTTATATTCATCTGAACCTTTCCCAGCAAAAGTATAGTCATAGTAGATATTTCCTTCCACTGCTAAATAATCATTTATTGTATAGTAGTTTTCAAATGATGATGTGAATGAATAAGCATTCTCTGAAGACGCTGCATCTGGTGAATAATGTTCAAATGCTACACCTGCCCTTACATGAGAGCTTAACCTTTCAACGTCTGTAAATACGTGCCATGTCGGCTGCACTCTAAGGTATTGTTTACTTCCACCGTCGCCGCTACCGTATGTGTTTGTCTTTAACTCTGTTCTGATTATCATATCTTCTACATCTACTTGAGTATGTAATCTAAATCTCATCTCTGTCCTGTTCTCTGCGGTATTGCCACTTTCTCTAGTCTCTCCAAAATCTCCATCACCTACACCACTGAAATGTCTAAGTCTCATCTCTAATCTGTTATTTTCAGTTAGATGTAAATTCCCATTCATCTCCAGTCTGTTTTCATCAAATCTTACCCTGTCATTGATATTAAAAATACTTAATTGTTTCTGTTTTTCCGTCCTCAATGCCTCAGCTTCACCCTCTTCCATCGCAAAAGATACCATCCCCATTGTCATCAATCTAGCTAATATAATTACCTTTCTTTTATTCATCCCTTTCCCTCCAAAAATAAATTTTTTTTAATTTCTGTCCCCAGTAAATTGATCTTTTATAATTTACATCACCACTAAAAGAATTCCTTTTTTATTTTCTATCTTTTAAAAAACTGACTATTTTAAATAACAACAAAAAAGCACCCCTTTAAGGAGGTGCTTTTCATTAATTTAATTAGAATTTACTTGTAAATCCAACTCTTACGAATCCAGTGTCATTGTACTTGTCTGAAGAACCACTAAATTTTTGCCCACTAGTAGCTGTTTTA
>DAOUPY010000321.1 GCA_030625925.1 Fusobacteriaceae bacterium
CTTCTATGATTGCTGCTAATGGTGAAGAGGCAACAAGAGAATGGATTAAAGGTTTAACAGCTAATATGGCAAGAGCACCTAAAGGAAACGACAGAGACCAAAGTAAGGCAGTAATTGCTGGGATTGGAGAAGTTGCGATCATGAACTCTTACTACCTTGGAAAAATGATTCACTCTGCAGATCCTGAAGAAAGAAAAGTTGGAGAACAAATAGCAATATTTTTCCCTAACCAAAAAGGCAGAGGAACTCATATTAACGTAAGTGGAATGGGAATTACAAAGTATTCAAAAAATATTGTGAATGCTGAAAAATTCATAAAATTCTTCTTAAGTGAAAAATCACAATCTAGATTTACTAATGAAAACTATGAATACCCTTCTAATAAAAATGTAGAGATTAACGGTACAGTTAAGTCATGGGGAGATTTCAAAATAGATGATCTGACTTTATCTGAGCTAGGAAAGAACTTCAAAAAAGGAACAATTATGGCTGACGAAGAAGGTTGGAAATAAGGTAATGAATTTAAAAAAATTAAAGAGGAATCTAAATATTAATTTAGATTCCTGGCTTTTTCTAAGCTTAATATTGTCATTTTTCTTGTTAGCTCCCATTGTGACTCTATTTACAAGTTTAGCTACACAAAATATAGATACCTTTATACATATAGCTAAAACTCTTTTACCGGAGTATATAAGAAATAGCTTGATAATAACTTTATTTACCGGTTTATTTACTATGGTTATAGGTGTATCCACAGCTTGGATCTTGACTATGTATGATTTTAAATTTTCTAAATTTTTTAATGTTGGATTGATTCTTCCCTTAGCAATTCCAAGTTATATAGCTGGATACGTTTATTCGGGAATATTCTCCTATACGGGGATAATCAGTAAAACTGCCAGGAATTTATTTGGATATAATTTAAATTTAGATATTATGAATATACACGGTGTTATATTTATATTTACATTCTTCCTATATCCCTATGTATTCATCATAGCCAGATCGTTTTTTTTAAAACAATCACTATCTATGTTAGAATCAGCCAAGGTATTGGGGAAATCTGATACACAAACGTTTTTTTTGGTGGTACTTCCTCTAGTAAGAACCGCTGTTATCGGAGGAGTTACTCTAGTTATAATGGAGGTTTTGAGTGCTTTTAGATTACCAAGTTATTTTGGTGTTCAGACCTTTAGTACAGGGATATTTAGGACATGGCTGACCCTGGGAGATACCGATGCCGCTATAAATTTAGCTATTATTCTTATGGGATTGATTTTTACAATCATCTTTATAGAAAGAAAATCAAGGGGGAGGAAACAATATTCCTTCACCAATACGAAGATAAGACCCATAAATAAAAAGTCCCTTTCAACTAAACATAGTATTATAGCAATAATTGTCTGTATAATTCCTATATTATTTGGATTTATAATACCTCTTATGCAATTAATTTCGTGGTCATTTATGACCTATAAGGATGTTATAAATTATAAATTCATAGAAGTTATATGGAATACATTTTCTATCGCTATGGTAGGAGCTGTATTAGCAACTGTGATGGCAGTTATTATTTCTAATACATCTAGATTAAAAAAAGGAAAGATCTCTAAAACTTTATCCAAATTAACTACAATAGGGTACTCTATTCCAGGGGCAGTTATAGCCATTGGAGTTATGACATTTTTTATCTTTGTAGATAGAAAGGTTCTAGGGCAAAAAGTATTCTATGGGACTTTGTTTTTAATGGTCTTTGCATATATAATCAGATATTTAGCTGTAGCTTATAACAGTGTGGAAAGTGGATTTGATAAGGTCGGAATGAAATTTCATGAGGCTTCTAAGACTTTAGGCTATGGAAAAACAAAAACATTTTTCAAGGTAGATTTCCCTATGATAAAGGGCAGTATAATAGGAGCGGTTATCTTAACATTTTTAGAAATTATAAAAGAGCTGCCCCTTACCTTGATACTCAGACCATTTAATTTTGAGACTCTTTCTACCTATGCTAAACAATATGCAGATGATGAGATGGTACAGCATAGTGCAATTCCATCTATTGCTCTTATTTTAATCGGGATAATAATAATTTTATTTTTTGAGAGAATCAATAAAAAGAAGGAGAAATAAGGATGAGCTATATAAATTCAAAAAAATTATTTTTTAAATATAAAAATTCTGTAGAAGATGTTTTAAAGGATGTAAATTTTAATGCAAATAAGGGAGAAATAACGGCTATTATAGGTGAAAGTGGGAGTGGAAAATCGACCCTTTTGCGTATTTTAGCGGGATTAGAAGTACCACAAAATGGAGAATTAACTATCAATGATAAGGTTCTTATAGATGAGGAAACTTTTATTCCTGTAGAAAAAAGAGGGATAGGGATGGTATTTCAAGACTATGCTCTCTTTCCCCATCTCTCTGTGGAAAAAAACATTTTATTTGGGATGAATAAAATGAAGAAAGACTTAGCCCAAAAAAGAACTTGTGAGGTATTAGATCTAGTGAGTATGAAAGAGTTTATAAAAAGATATCCCCATGAACTCAGTGGAGGACAGCAGCAAAGAATTGCTTTAGCTCGTGCTTTAGCTCCTAAACCAGGAGTTATCCTCTTAGATGAACCATTTTCAAATTTAGACGCTAACCTTCAGGGGAAGATAAGAAATGAATTGAAAGCAATCTTAAAAACCAGTGGAGAAACGGCCGTTTTTGTGAGCCATGATAAAGATGATCTAGAAATAGCTGACAGAGTTGTTATCTTATATATGGGTGAAGTCATTCAGACAGGAACTCCTATGGAAATTTTTGAAAATCCTAAGAATGAATATGTGAAGCAAATTTTAGGGATATGATTAAATAATGAAAAAAATATTATAGTATAAAAAAACAGGAAGTTTACCCCAGTAGGGCAAACTCCTATTTTTTTATTATCTAGGAAATTATACCCGGAAGGGGCATAATACCAGTAATTTACTTCGTAAACATAAATTGTGCCTATCTGGATGCAATGTCACGTTGCTTTTTTATTTTACAACTAATGTT
>DAOUPY010000028.1 GCA_030625925.1 Fusobacteriaceae bacterium
TTTCCACTGTACACCTTAATCGATTGTTTGAAAACAAAGTTTCAAACGACAATTGAGTTTTTAATTTACACTTTCTTTCTCTATTTAATTGCTAATGTCCTATTGTTTGTCTCGCTCCTGATCGCTTTCGCTTTCCCTTGCGGACAAGAAGAAGTATACCGTGTTTACAAATTTTCGTCAATACTTTTTTTTGTTTTTTTATATCTTTTTTTGTTTTATTTGTTTTTTTCTTTCCAGAAACTGAGAACAAACTCAAATTCCCTTTGATTTTATTAGTGTCCAAACGACAAAACACATGCGTTATTGACGGTGAAAAAATAATAAAATTTATTTTCCTTACCAAAGCGAAATAATATTTTTGTTGTTTTCTAACTTCAAGTATCTACATTTTTTTATTTTTCTCCTCTCTTGGGGTGACGAATATTAGAAATTGCTTGTAAACAAAAATCAATTTCTAAATGTCGGTAGGGTGAAAGAACTATATATGACCCTCATCCTCCTACGTTGCTCCCTCGTAGGGAGTAACAAAGTTAGAATAATTAGTACTTTTAAATTTCGAAGTTTATAGTCGTTGAGCTTCAGCAGTGGTGTTTCTACAATGACGATTGTGACTTGCCCACTAAGACAACTTATAAACTTCTGGCACTTTTTGGATACTTTTTCTTGCTACAGAGAAAAAGTATCCCGTGTCAAAGGCGGAAACTTTAGAACTTTCTGACGTAATACTCTTAATTTTGATATTCGTGAATCGAAATAAAAAAAGATTAAAGTCTAAGGGTTCCACCCTTAACTGGCTCTATTTACTTTTTGATTTAGATACTATATTATACAACCAAAGTCTGGAAGAAAAAAATTAATAATAGATTTTATTTTAAAAGGTATGATAAGATAATTTCAAAGTAGATCATTGGTTTTTGGAGTAAAGACCGATAATAATAGAGTATAAAAATTTAAAACCATAGGAGCTAAAATGAACGAATTAAAATCATTTATAAAATATTATAAACCCCATATGAAACTATTAATATTTACATTGACCTGTGCTATTTTACTTGCACTGTTAGATTTGGTTTTTCCAAAAGTAATTCAAATAGTAATAGATAAAATAATCCCGGCAAAAGATTTAAAAACATTTTATATGATATCTGTTGGATTAATAATCATGTATTTACTGAGATATGTTGTGAGCTATTTTCAGCTGTATTACGGAAATCTCTTAGGGATAAAGATAGAGACCAAAATGAGAAAAGAATTGTTTACACATATTCAAAAATTATCCTTTAGTTATTTTGACAACAACAAAACTGGGGTAATTATGTCAAAATTAGTCAATGATCTGAGCGGGATATCGGAGCTGGCTAACCATGGACCTATAGATCTATTTATTGCCATAATTAGATTGGCAGGAGCATTTATACTGATGGTCAGCTTAAATGTGAAATTGACCTTGGTAATATTTTCAGTTCTTCCGTTCATGATATATTTTTCTATTACTCAAAAATGGAAGATGAAATTGGCATTTGGGAAGACGAGAAAAAAAATAGCAGATATAAATTCTTGTGCTGAAGAAAGTATTGGTGGAATTAGGATAGTAAAATTGTTTAATAATGAAAGCTATGAAATAGAAAAATTTGAGGAGAAAAACCAGGAATTCCAAGAAGCTAAGAAAGAAACTTATAAAACTACTGCTATTTTCTTTTCGGGAATTCACATATTTATGAATCTCATGCAGTTTATAGTGGTATTTTATGGAGGTTATTTAATATTGCACGGAGAGTTAACTTACGGTATCTTAATTAGTTTTTTACTATATTCTTATAGATTCATGGAGCCTATTAGAAAGATGATGATTCTAGTTCAAAGTTATCAAAAAGGTATGGCAGGGTATAGAAGATTTCAGGGGATGATGGGAATAATACCAGAGATAAAAGAGATAGAAGATCCAACAATTTTAGAGGAGATAAAGGGAGATATAGAACTAAAAGATGTGGAGTTCTCCTATAAAAAATCATCCTTGATTTTAAATAAATTTAATTTAAAGATAAGATCTGGAGAAAATATAGCCATAGTCGGGTCTAGTGGAGTAGGAAAATCGACTATTTCAAATCTGATCCCAAGATTTTATGATATTGATTCTGGAATGATCACCATAGATGGAATGGATATAAGTAAGATCAAATTAAATTCTCTTCGAGAAAATATAGGTATTGTACCTCAAGAGGCGTTTTTATTTGGAGGTACTATAGGAGAGAATATAAGGTATGGAAAACTGGATGCAACGAAAGATGAATTGGTGGAAGCATCTAAAAAAGCTAATATATATGAGCTTATAAGAGATTTACCCATGGGATTTGATACCTTAGTAGGAGAAAGAGGGATAAAACTTTCAGGAGGACAAAAGCAAAGGATATCTATAGCTAGGATATTTTTAAAAAATCCTAAGATCTTAATATTGGATGAGGCTACAGCATCGTTAGATAATATTACGGAAAAATTAATTCAAGATGCTCTGATGACATTATCTGAAAATAGAACTACAATAACTATAGCTCACAGGCTGTCTACCATTATAAATTCTGATAGAATTGTGGTCATGGACAAAGATGGGGTAGCAGAAACTGGAACCCATGATGAGTTATTAGAATTAAAAGGATCTTATGCTGAACTTTATCGGTAGACAATTAAAAAGTTAATACTCGTGTATCAGTCAGATTTTAGTCTGCGTCAAAACTGGTTGTATTTTATTGAAAAAAATTAATTTTTAATCAATAGAATTGATGTTTAAATGAAAATAAATAGATTGAAAAAAGAAAGCAAACATGGTATAAATTTAATAACAATTTAATAAATTATAATTTTGGTTCGATTTGTATCGATTAAAAGGGAAATAGGTGAAAATCCTACACGGTCCCGCCACTGTAAGACAGACGAAAATAGCATACCACTGAAGTAATTCGGGAAGGGCTATTAGTAGGGTGAAGTCAAGTCAGGAGACCTGCCAGATTATTTTTACGAACTTGCGAGGACGAGTATGTAGACATTTGTATTTTGGTATATAAAATGTTTTAGGTTCCTAAGTTTTAGGAACCTTTTTTATTATCTAGAAGATTAGATAAACATGGATTATGTTTGCCTGGATGCAACGTCACGTTGCTTTTATTCTCAAAACTAATTTAGGAGGAGAAAAAAATGAAAAAAGTGTTAGTTGTGTTAGTTATGTTGACAATGGGTATTTCTTTATTTGCTAATGGAGGGAAATCAAATGATTTTGATCTGAAAAAAGGAGAGAAGAAAGCAATATTAATGGTAAGTTTTGGGACAACGTTTCCTGAGACCAGGGAAAAAACTATAGGTGCATTGGAAAAAGAATTTAAGGCTTCTTATCCAGATTTTAAAGTAGTTACTGCTTTTACATCTAGAATAATTATGAGAAGAATCAAAGAAAATGAGGGGATTACTTATGATAATCCTAGTGAAGCATTGAAAAAATTAAAAAAAGACGGATATACTCATGTATTGGTACAAGGTACTCATATTATGAATGCTGTTGAATCAGAAACATTAAAAATGGAAGTAGAAGAATATAAGGGTGACTTTAAAGTGTTAAAAGTAAGTACTCCATTACTGACAAGTGTAGAGGATTATAAAGAGGCTGTTAAAGCATTAAAGCCAACTTATAAAAACTTAAAGAAAAATGAAGCTGTTGTGTTTATCGGACATGGTACCCACCATCCTGGAAATTCTGCATATTCTATGTTAGAGCATGTATTTCATCAAGAAGGGATTCAAAATGCATTTATAGGTACTGTAGAAGGATATCCTGCCTTAGATGATGTTATCGCTAGTTTAAAAAAGGCAAAAATTAAAAAAGTAGAATTATATCCATTTATGATTGTAGCAGGAGATCATGCAAACAATGATATTGCTGTAGATATGAAAGAAGAGTTGGAAAAAAATGGATTTGCTGTAAAAGTTCACTTGGTTGGATTAGGAGAAAACAAAGAAATTAGAAAGATATTTGTTGAGCATGCAGAATTTGGATTGACTCATAAGGAAGAAAATATGTTAGCTAAAAAGAAAGAATATGCAAATGGGATGCAACCGTAGAAATCTATGAAAAAGCATTTTAAATTATGGACAACAATTGGAATAATACTATTAATTTTTTCAATATTCTTCTATCTTCAAATGGGATATACAAAGATTCCATTGAGGGAAGTGGTAGAGAGTATGAAAGGCGGGGAGGGAACTCCTAATTGGTATATTATCCATGAAGTGAGGTTACCGAGGATTCTCACTTCGATCTTAATAGGTTCAATTTTATCCATGTGTGGGTTGGTCTTTCAAGGGGTTTTATTAAACCCCTTGGCTGATCCATATACACTGGGAATTTCTAGTGGAGCTTCATTTGGTGCAGCTCTTGCTATAATTTTGAATATAACAATTTTTGGGATTTTTAGTACACATATAGTCTCATTTATCTTTGCGATCCTCTGTCTGGCAGTGGTTATCAAGATGGGTTCCTTTGAAAGGAAGATGAATCCAACTTCTATAATATTAGGAGGTATAATAATTGGTGCTTTTTTCTCAGCAGGCTTAAGTTTTTTAAAGTATTTAGCTGATGAAGGTGTGGGAGCTATTATATTTTGGCTGCTTGGGAGCTTTACTGGAAAATCTTGGATGGAAGTCAGTATTTTAAGTGTAGTATGGGTCTTTGGATTCATATTTTTTTGTTATTATGCAGAAGATTTAAACATCCTGGCTTTGGGAGAAAAAAATGCTATTTCTTTGGGGATAAACCCCAGTAAGATCAGGAGGATATTGTTAGTTGTCAGCTCGATCTTATCAGCAGTTGCAGTTTCTACTTGCGGAATAATAGGATTTGTGGGATTAGTAGTTCCTCATCTTCTTCGATTTATTATGGGAACAGACAATAAGAAGTTAATTATAGGTTGTGCTATATGGGGCGGCGTTATTATGGGAGCTGCCGATAATGTAGTCAGAGTAGTATTGCCAAATGACATTCCTGTAGGAGTAATTACATCATTACTAGGAGCACCTTTCTTTGCTCTTATTTTTAGGAAAAAGATGGGAGGAGGGAATCTAAGATGATAGATATAAAAAAAATTAATTATTCTATAGATGGAACTCAAATTTTAAATAACCTGTCTTTTAACTTTAAAAAAGGTAAATTTTATGGGATATTAGGCCCAAATGGAAGTGGTAAAACTACATTTTTAGACGTTTTAAGTGGTTATAAAAATGCTCCGGATTCTGAAATTTATATAGAGAATAAGGAATTGAAGGAATATTGCCATTTGAAATTGGCAAGAAAAATTGCAATAGTACCACAAAAATTTGATATAGTATTTCCTTTCTCTGTCTCTGATATATTGGAGATGGGCAGGTATCCATATAAAAAAAAGTTTTTTAGTTTGCAGAAGAAAGATTATGAGATTATCGATAGGGTAGTAGAAGAGATAGGCTTAGAAGAATTTTTGGATAAAGAAATAAATGCTCTTAGTGGTGGAGAGGAGCAGAGGGTTATATTTGGCAAGGCATTGATACAGACAACACCAATTCTATTTTTGGATGAGTCAACCTCAAATTTAGATCCTTATTATTCCCATACTTTACTCAGTCTGGTAAGAAAAAGGGTGGTAGAAGAAAAAACTACGGTTATAGGAGTATTTCATGACTTTAATTTAGCTTCACTTTATTGTGATGAAATCCTCTTATTAGAAAAGGGAAGAATTGTAACGAGCGGGAAAACCCAGGAGGTACTTAATTCAAAGGAGTTAGAAAAAGTATTTAAAATAGGATGGGAGAAATACCAGACAGAAAAGAATACATTTGTATTTCCTAAATTAGGAGGTGGTTTAGAGTGATTAAAATAATGAAATTATTATCTGTTTTTATTTTTATAACACAGCTATGCTTCCCTTCTAATAAAGAGCTGATAAGTGAATCTGGCAAAATAGTAGATCTAACAAAACCTCATACAAGAATCATATCTCTCTATGGGGCACATACAGATATCTTGATAAGTATAGGAGCCAAAGAAAATTTAGTAGGTGTTGACAAAAGTAATACCGATCTGGGAATAGAGGTATTCTCTTATAAGGATAGTGTAGAAAAATTTTTATCTGCAAAACCGGATTTAATTTTAATAAGACCTATGATCAGAGATAGATTTAGCGGATTAATGAGATCGCTAAAAAATGCAAACCTGGCTGTGGTTACTATAAAACCTACAAAATTTGAGGAATTAGATAACTATTGGCTGACATTGGGTAGATTGAGCGGGCATGAAAAGGAAGCTATTCAATATATGGATGATTTTCATGTGAATCTGGCAAAGTTAAAGGGAAAGGCCGATTCCATACCTGCGGAGGAGAGAAAAACAGTGTTCTTTGAAGCTAGGCATAAGACCAATCAAACAACCTCCTTAGAAGGTATACCGGCTTATATTTTGGGAGTATTAGATATAGATAATATAGCTTACGATGCTGTTCCTGCAAAAAAAGGATCCAGTGTAGCTGACTTTCCAAAAGAGTTATTACTCAGCAGAGGAGAAAAGATCGACATATATTTGGCACAGTATGGAGCCATGAACAGGCCTACTGTAGATATAATAAAAACAGCACCTGGCTATAGAGCAATAAGAGCAGTAAGGGAAGAGGAAATCTATATAATAGATGAATATGATGTGTCGAGACCAACAAATGGACTATTAGATGGAATAAAAGAAATTGGACATATTGTTTATCCAGAATATTTTTAACAGGGGGATAAAATGACTTACGTAAAAAAACCTATGGTAATCGAAAATACAAGCTTTGATATAATCACTGAAGAACTGGGAGAAAAAGTAAAGCAATTTACAGAAGAGGAATTAAAGATAGTAAAAAGATTGATCCATACTACTGCTGACTTTGAATATGCTGAGATAGTTGAGATATCAAAAGATGCGATAGAGAGAGGGAAAAAAGCTATTGAAAATGGAAGCAAGATCTATTGTGACACCAATATGATTGTAAATGGTCTCAGTAAAAAAACAATGGAAAAGTGGGATGTAAGTGCTTATTGCCTGGTTTCAGATGATGAAGTAGTAAAGGAAGCGAAAGAGAGAGGATTAACTCGTTCTATAGTAGGTATGGAAAAAGCAATGAAAGATGAGAAAACAAAAATTTTCTTAATCGGGAATGCTCCTACAGCTTTATTTACATTGATGGAAGCCATTGAAAAAGGATATAGACCAGATCTTGTAGTTGGAGTACCAGTTGGATTTGTAGGAGCTGAGGATTCCAAAGAAAAATTAAGAGAACTGGATATCCCTTATATCATAACAAGGGGCAGAAAGGGTGGAAGTACAGTTGCAGTGGCTACATTCCACGGAATTTTATACGATATGTATGAGAGAAAAGGATTTTTAGGAGAATAATTTTAAGATGAAATTAAATAAATATATAGTCCAAAATGGTAAAAATATGAGATATGGGTATACTACTGGGTCAACTACAACAGGAGCCAGTAAAAGTGCAGTAGAGATATATTTTCAAAGAGAAGACATATCTACTATAGAGATAGAAACTCCTAAGGGATGGGATTTAGATCTGGATATAAATAGTATTGAAATAGGGACGAAAGATAACTCCAGATACGTGAAAACCAGTATCATAAAAGATGGGGGAGATGATCCTGATGCTACCGATAAAATAGAGATATTTGCCACTGTCAGGGAAATTTTAGAGGATGAAGAAATAGAAGATAGGGGAGATAACTTTATCAATGAGAAAAAAAAAATATCCCTATGTGGTGGAATAGGTGTAGGAAGAGTTACTAAAAAGGGATTACAAGTAGCCATAGGAAAACCTGCAATAAACCCTGTTCCTGTGAGAACTATATTTTACGAGATAGAAAAGGTCTTACCTAAGGATAAGAAGGTAGAGGTTACCATAGATATTCCAATGGGAGTTGAAATAGGAAAGAAGACCTTTAATCCCAAATTAGGGATCTTAGGCGGGATATCCATCCTAGGTACAACTGGAATAGTTAAACCTATGTCAGAGGAAGCCTTTAAGGACTCCATAGTCATAGAATTAAAGATGCTCCTGGAAGAATATTCTGAAGACATAGTGATCATTACTCCTGGAAACTATGGAAAGAAATTTTTGGTAGAAGAACTGGGGATAGATCCTAAAAAGATACTCATTATCAGCAATTTTATGGGATTTATCCTGGATAATATAAAAATCCTGGGATATAAAAAGATACTCTTAGTGGGACATATAGGAAAACTAATCTAGGTAGCCGGTGGAATATTTCATACCCATTCAAAGATATCCGATGCCAGAATGGAAATCTTAGGAGCCAATGCTCTATTAGCTGGAGAAAACCCAGAAGATGTAATCAAAATTATAGAAGCCAATACTACAGAGGAAGGTTTATCTTATCTGAAATTAGAGGAAACTAATAAAATGATTGCAGAAAAAATCAGACAAAAATGTAAAAAGAGAGTTTTCGATGAAGTAGATGTGGAAGTACTGACTTTTTCCTTTGATCATGGAGAGTTAGCTAGAACAGATGGATTTAACACTATGGTAAATAACTATATGGAGAATAATTATGGAAAAAATTAATATATTAGGGCTGGGCCCTGGAAATAAAGAATATATCCTTCCTATTACCAAAAAATATATAAAAAAATCCGATATATTAATCGGAGGCAGGAGAAATATAGAATCTTTAGGGACCTTGGCAGAAGGAAAAGAAATTCGATATATAGATAGGTATTTAGATGAATTGACTCTCTATATCAAAGATAATAGAGATAAGAAAATTTCTCTTATAGTCTCTGGAGATTCAGGGTTTTACAGCATGGTACCTTTCATGAAAAAACATTTCGAAATAAAAGATTTAAATATTATTTCAGGGATTTCTTCCATGCAATATATGTTTTCTTCCATAGGCTATTCCTATGAAGATACTTTTATTGCCAGTGTTCACGGCAGGGAATGCGATTATCTTACTCCTATAAAGGAAGGTAAAAAAATAGGATTACTTACAGATAATAAAACCACTCCTCAAGTGCTGGCACAGAACCTATTAGAAAATCAAATAAAAGGTACAATCTTTGTAGGAGAAAGGCTGAGTTATGACGACGAAAGAATAACAAGGATGAGTTTAGAAGATATGATAGATTTAAAGATCATATTTGAAATAAATGTAGTAGTGGTGATACCTAGCTAGAACTCACCGGTCCTGTCGGACACCCTCTCTTTAGTAAAGAGAGGGAATAAAGATAATAGTGATAGTACAATAGGAGAAATAAATGCACATAAGAGATGAAGAGTTTATACGTGGAAAAGTTCCTATGACTAAGCAAGAAGTCAGATGTATATCTATAGCAAAGTTAGATTTAAAAGAAGACAGTGTTTTAATCGATATAGGAGCAGGATCTGGCAGTGTTGGAATAGAGGCTGCTAACTTTACATCCAAGGGTAAGGTTTTTGGAATAGAGGTAAATCCTGATGGGATAGAAGTAATTAATCAAAATTTGGTAAAATTTAATGTGACTAATTATGAACTTATAGAGGGATTAGCTCCAAAGGCTATTCCTGAGATGAGAGTAGACAGGATGTTTATAGGCGGATCAAAGGGAAACTTAGAAACTATTTTAGAATGGTTTTTATGTCACTCCAGAGATGACGCAAAGGTAGTTATAAATACTATTACTTTAGAAAGTTTAGGTGAAGCTATGAAAGCATTGGAAAAACTAAACTTTTGTGAGATAGAAGTAATTAATATAAATATAGCAAG
>DAOUPY010000560.1 GCA_030625925.1 Fusobacteriaceae bacterium
TACAGGTGCTGATGACGGGCTTTCATAGTTTGGAAAAGTAACTTTCATTACCTTTTTTCCCATTTTTTTATATTTTTCATACAATAATTCCGCTTGAGTCTGCTTCCCGCTAGAATCAGTTCCTTCTATTACTATTAATTTTCCCATTTTTCCTCTCCTATAATCAATCTATTTTTTCTATTCTAAATACTTATTAAAAAATTATAACCCATATGGATAAAAACCACCACTGCTAAAGTTATTATAAGCTTATTCATGAGCTTTCCCCCTAATGGTTATCCTCACTATTTCAGCCTTACTCCAGGTTCTATAGGTGAAAAATCCTGTTCCTACCCCGGAAGACACTATAATTATCATATTTTTTACTTTTTTATACCCGTAGACAACCTTATATTTAAGCATATAACCTAAATTTACAGGGAAGAACTGCCCTCCATGAGTATGTCCTGAAAGTTGTAGTTCTACTTCCTCACTCAGTGCTTCCTCAAATTTTGGCTGATGATCTACAACAACCTTTGGATAAGCGGTCTTACAGATTTCATTCAATTTTTTTCTAGAATGATTTGTCTTATCATCTCTAAAGATAAATTCTAATTTTTTTATTATAATCGATTCATCCCTCAAAATTTTAATTCCGCATCTATCTAAGTACTCTATATTTTTATTTAAATTACCTGTATACTCATGATTTCCCAATACCCCGTAAACTCCATATTTAGATCTCATTTTTCTCAATACCCGATCAAATCCTTTATCTTCTAAATATTCCATATGGGATTCTATGGTGTCTCCCCCGATCAATATACAATCAGCGGATAGTTCATTGACTTTTTCAACTATTTCTTCCACATAATTTATAGACCTCAATTCGTTCAAGTGAATATCCGACAAAAATACCAGATTTAATTCAGTGTCATAGTCAGATATTTCTACCACATATTCCTTTATTTTTATTTTAATATAATTTTGATATCCTCTCCATATTAATAAAATATAAAATAGAATACTCGACACAATAAATAAAGGTGTCCTAATTATTGTCCCCCATCCTACGATCTCTAAACCAATGGCTAAAATAGCTATAAAACACAGGGTTTTATATAAAAATAAAAAATTAGATGCAAAGAACTTTATTTTTTTCCTTAAATTTTCACTCTTTATCTCAGTCATCCTTATCAAAAATGAAAAAGAACCTAGAAAAAATAACCCTCCTGCCAGATAACTGCCTGACAATAAATACAACA
>DAOUPY010000072.1 GCA_030625925.1 Fusobacteriaceae bacterium
TCTGTATTAAAATTTTACGGAGGTAACACACATGTTAAAAGGAACAGTTAAATGGTTTAATGATGATAAAGGATTTGGATTTATTTCAGCAGAAGATGGAAATGACTACTTCGCACACTTTTCTCAAATTGCAAAAGAAGGGTTCAAAACTTTACAAGAGGGAGCGGAAGTAACTTTCGAAATCACTGAAGGTGCTAAAGGTCCTCAAGCTGCAAACATCGAAACTGTATAATCATATATAATTTTGAATATTCAAAGTGGTAGAAATTTCTACCACTTTTTTTATATCCTAAAAAATAAAATAAATTTTTAAACTTTTCCCCCACTTTCTTCGACTAACTAGTATAAGCAAATGAAAATAATAATTTTTTTTCATTTCTTTCTTTCCTTAAATAAAATATAAAATAAAAACCTCCTGACTGTGCGACTATTACAGCTGGGAGGTCTTTTATTTTTTTTGACTATATTTTATGAGAAAACAAAATTAACTAAAATGAACATGGTTAATTCTATTTTCTCATTTTTAAATTCAAAACCTATGTTTAAGACGAAAAGATCGCTCCGCCATAAACCTTCATTTTTTCGAGGCTCTCATTTCCTTTCTAAGCCATTTTAAAAACATTTCCCTTATATAATTTCTTTACTCTTTCGAATATCTTCAATAATTTTTTGTAGTTCAAGATAAATTTCATCAGACAAATCAGATAAACTAGACGAAACTTCATTAGGATTTATAAAACCTCTATCTATACCAAAAAATTCAGAAATAATTTTTTCTTTAATTTTTAATAATTCTGATTCTATTTTCAAAAATTTTTTATATTCATTCTTTGATTTACTTTTTATAAAAAATTTTGCTTCTCCTAGTTCTTTTACATCAATCAAATAAAAAGTAGGCATATCTTGAAACTTTAAATGATCTCCCATTCCTTGCCATTCAATTAAAAAACCTTCACATTTCCTCTCAATAATTTCCAATATTTGAAAAATTTGTTTTTTTGCATTTATTGTTTGTTTTTTTGTATCTTGTCTATTTTTTAACCAATCTGAGATAAATACACTTGATAAACTTATTAATCCACCTGTTGCTACACTTAATACTGTAGAAAAATTTGTTGCCATAGATCTCCTCCTTAAAATATTTCATTTTCATTATAATATCATAAAAATGAAAATTTAAAACTTATCATCTTCCAACAACTCCGCCACATTCTTCGGCAATTCAAATTGTGCATAGATAGTTGTTGTGGATATATCACTGTGCCCCAATAATTTCTGGATCTGATTGAGAGCCAATCCTCTTTTCAATAAAATAGTAGCATAGGTATGCCGGAGGGAATGTAGATGGGTATATCCCATCCTTCTCAAACTCCTGTCTATTATCTTGCTGCTCTTTTTATAACCACCCCTTCCGGAATCCTCAAATTCATTGAGAGCTATAATCAACCAGTCATTGGCAGGAATCAATCTTTCCTTATTTCTCTTTCCCAATACCTTTATTTTCCCTTCTCCTGGTTCCACAGTCTGGATCTCACTAATTCTTAATCCACAGAGTAACATTAGAGCCAGCCAAATTCCCTCTCTCTTCCCATGGCTTATAAGTTCCTTAGCATGATTTTTTATGTGGATAAATTCCTTTTCACCCTTGGCCAAAGGAACCCTGGTTTTATGGCCAACTATAACCAGTTTTTCCAGTTCCAGGTGTAGCTTTGGATAGTCACTTCTCAAATACCACTTGGCCAGCTGTTTTAGTGCTGAGACCAGTTTCCTCTTAGTATTGAGATCCATCGACATGATAGCCCTTTCCATATTTTCAATATTTAAATGATAGATAGTTTTATTATGAGATTTAGCCACCTTCTCCCAAAATCTCATGGCTGATTTATAGGTCTTTATGGTATTAGCACTGTGTTCTGAAGCTTTCAGATAGATGTAAAATTTATCCATCTTAGCAGGTCTTCCCCTCTTTCCTGAAGAATGATAGTAAGAAATTGGCTCCTCGATAGCCTCAGTCATAGAATTTTTGTGGGTTCCACCCCTCTGGATATCCGATTCTGTAGTATTAAAATCTCCTTCAATGGTTAATAGTTCATCTTTTTGATTTTTTGTAGTTTTTCCCTCTTCAGTTTTTTCACGAGATCTTTCCTCAAAAAACTTTATTCTCTCCTCATCTGACATTACCTGGCCCTTGTAATAAAATTCCCCATCAATTATCTCCCAGTCCTCTTCTTCACCTTGATTTTTGAGATTTTTTAACAGGGAGAATATAGATTCTACCCACATTCGCTTCACCCCCAGATACTCCCATATATACACTATTTATATATACTAAATAAATATATAAATTTCCTGTAAACATTTTAAAGACTACTATGCCGAACATATCAAATTTAATTTAACTACCGAGTGTTTGAATTCAGGAATATTTAAAATTAATTTCATTACCATTAAGAACACAGTCATCTATTAAGACGCGAAAAGAAAATTGATTAAGAATCTTAGATGTGATGGAAAAAAATATGAGTTACATTAAGGAATTAAAAATGAGGAGTAATAATAAACTATACCCTTTGTCAAGGACATTTTAAAAAGAGTATAGCTTAAATTGATAAAGGGACTCTTAATTAATTGTTTAATTTTAACTACCAAACATATCGAATTGATAAGTTGCTCCCGCTCCCACCATTGTCTCTTGTTTAGTTCCTGTAGACATAGCACCTTTAACGTTTAAAGTAACATCTTCACTAGGTCTCATTCCTAACCCAAGAGATACAGCCTGTGAGTTTTGATAGTTCCCTACTCCAAACCCAACACCTAAGTTACCAACTTTGATAGCTTGGAAGTCTACAGATGTCATAGCAGCCGACATAGCAAAACCTTTATTCATTTCACCTTGTAAATTGTCAACTTTACTATCTAAATTAGATATTCTCTTAGAGTTATCAGATATATTAGTTCTATTAGTATCTATATCTTTTTTATTTGATTCTGTATATTTAACATTAGTAACTATAGCTTTTCTATTTGATTCAGAGTATTCTTTATTTCTTTTAATATCATCTTTATTTTCAGCGACCTTTGTGTTAGTGTCTTCTATAGCTTTCGCACTTCCATCTTTAAGATTCAAGATCATTTCTCTGTTTACGTCAGCCTTAACAACTTTTACACCTTCTCCATTGGCATATCTTGTTTTTCCTATAGTCTCATAAACCGCTTCATCATGTGCTTTTATTTTTTTTATTTTTTCATTTATTTTTTTATCAGCTTCTTTCAGTTCTTTATCTGTAGCTTGCAATTTAACAACTGATTCATTTATAATTCTGTCTCTTTCAAGAGAGTTAATTTTATGTTCATCTAGTTCATCATTTATCATAGAAATTTCAGCAGTGTTTCCTATAACCTTTCCATTTACTTTTGATATCTTATCGTTGTTCGCAGTAGCCAATTCACTGTTAGCAGCTATTGCCCCTGCATTATTAACTATAGTTTTAGAGTGACCATCTATCTTAGATTTGTTATCTTCTACCAAATTATTAGTATGCTTAATTTTAGATTCTGAATTTGAAATTTTATTATTATTTGATGTTGCTAACTTATTAGTATCGTCTAATTTACCGTCTACAGTTGATATTTTTTTTTTGTTTTCTTCCGTTATTTTCCAAACATTCCCTATAACTTTACCGTTAAATTGTGAATTTTCTTTATTAAATTTAATTTCATTTTTAACTTCTTTTATATCTGTAGCATGTTCAGTTATTTCATGCTTTATTGTAGAAATATTATTTTCATTAAGCTTCACATCACTCTTAATTATTTTGATATCTTCCGTATTTGCTTTTGCCTTATCGTCACCTTTTAAAATTTCCCTAAAACTCTGTACAATAAGGTCTCCAGATGATTTAATATCTTCACTATTTTTCTTTATATCTTTTGAGTTAGATATTGCTAATTTATTAGTGTTATCAGTTTTAGAATTATTTTCGTCTATCTTGTTCCATTGACTAGCAGTAGCCTTCATAAGTAGGTTAGTATTGTCTCCAATTTGTTTTATCGTAGTTTTATTATTTGTTGTCGCTTTATTATTTATTATTGCCATATCTCTCGTGCTATCAGCTTTATTTTTAACTTTTGCTATGCTCGCCAAATTCGCCATATTATCTTTTTTATTTTTCCCAATTTCCTCTAAATTATTGTTTATTTTTTTATTAGTTTCATCATTAAGTTCATTAATATGGTGATCTAAAGATTTTGTTTTTGTCATTAATAATTTATAGTTTGAACCTGATTTAACACTATTTTCAGTTATTCTTCTATCTGATTCTTTCTTATTTTCTCTCGTTACATTTACAATAGAATCAATTTTATTATTTGAATCTACTTTATGTTTATTACTTTGTTCTGAAACTATTGTTAAGAATGCATCATTTTTTTTAATATTTGTTTTCATATTCGATATATCATTTTTATTTTTGTCAATATCCATTGAATTCTTTGCAATATCTTTATTATTCGACACTATAAAATCTGTATTACTATCAACTTTTCCTATTTTTTCGTTATTTGACATTGTATTTTTTTCTATCACCTTAACTCTATTATCAATATTTGATATATCCGTTAAGTTAAGATCGTCAATTCTTCTGTTAACGTTAGTTATATTTGCAGCGTTTATAGTGGTCCATTTATGAGCGAATTCATTATTTTCTATAATTTCTTTTTCTACTTTATTAACTCTTCCATTAACTTTTGTTATATTTTTTAATAATTCTGTATTTTTAGAGTTATTAATTTTAGTTTCAACATTGTCTATTCTCTTTGAGTTAGCTTCAACACTTTCATCTGTGACCTTTTTATTGTCGTCAATTAGATTTATGTTATATTCATTTAAGTCGTGTGATATAATTTCATTTCTATATACTTTGTCTTCAACTTTATCAATTCTTTCATTAACTGCCTCAAAACCACTATAATTTTCTCCCCAATTCCCGTTTATTTCATTAGGATTCGCATTTGCGATTGTTCCTAACAGTAATATAGCACCAATTAACATAACTTTCTTTTTCATTTTGTGTTCCCTCCGAATTTTTATTTCAAAATATTTTTACACATAGTACAGTATAAATTAACACAAAGCAATCTTTTTATTAGTTGTTTTTAATGTTCCGTTCTACTTTAATAACTAACACGCTATTATAAATCAATACTTTTTATGTGAAATTTAGTTTTTGATCCATTTCCGCTGTTAATTAATGCTTAACACGCAGTTGTATAAATAAAAAATTTCAAGGTGGTTTTATTAATTGTTTGATCGAATTTTTGATTGATTTACAAATAGGGAGGGGTATAATTATGAATAATATTGAGTTAAAAGAAATAGAGGGCATTTATTATGCATATCGATGGCAAACTCCATAATATCCTCCCAAATAAAAAAAGGTAATTCTGAAATAAAGTCCCAGTTCTAAGTTTCCTGCTGTAACTTAACCTTAGCAGCTATCTGCTCGTAACTGTATTCCTTACTGGCATTTTCAAGACCATCTGTAAAGACAGCAACAATTACCTTCTCTGGTCTTTCTATTTCAGAAGTTTTTCACCGACCCTTTCTATAATTGTACCTATAGCATCAAGCATGGCAGTAGTTCCATTTGGTATATAACTCTTTTTATCTAATATAGGGACTTCTTTTATATCTCTCCTTTGATTACTAACTAAATACTGTTGTATTAAAATAATTAAAGGAAGTTTTTTATCCAACAAGAAAATTTAAAATCTATTAAGAATATTGGAAGTGATCTGAAAGGTTATTTTGAAGACATCATTTCAAAGACCTCTTAAATCAATTTTAAGCGTTTTTATGATCAATCTTATGGATTATAAACTCTTATTCTATTGAGTGGTAAAAAACTTAGAGTTTGGCATCTTAAACTTGATTTTAAAAGATAATTAGAAATATATTAGTTCAATATCCGATTTTTTATGTAGATTAATTTCTTGTGGGTTCCTTTTTTTTATAAAATTAATAAAGGTACGTAATGTCCGTTTATTAATTTTATAAAAATTTCTTTTCTTCTCTTTTAGAAGAATCTTTTAAAGATCTTTTTTAAAACCTTTTAGGCAGATTCTAAGCTTAGAAATTATTGAGCTACAATCGTTTTAATACGACGCCATGTAACAAAAAACCGACGCCATGTAACAAAAAAACCGACGCCATGTAACAACTTGACGACATGATGTTGACGTATGCCTTTATTAGGGGTATCATTTATTATTAAAATAATATTGCAGAGGGGGAAAATATGGTAGGTTTAGTTAAGTACCATAATGATATCAATAAGATACCACTTAGAAATTTTACAGAAAAAGAAATAGATCTTCTATTTAGTTTTATCTTTAAAATGAGAGATATGAATGATGATACACTTGAAATAGATATAAAAGAATTATGTAAATTATCAGGAATAAAAAGTAGAAGTAAGCCTAGAATCTACGATCAACTGGAAAAAACATATAATAAAATTTTAAATTTAGATATGAGAATAGAAACAGAAACTAGTATTTTAAGGTTTAATTTGTTCAGATATTATGACATAAAAAAAGATAAAAATACTGTGGAAATCCAAATAGAATCAAAGTTTAAATACTTATTAAATGAATTAATTGGTAATTATACAAAATTTGAATTAGAGCAATTGGTTAGCTTTAAGTCTTCATACTCAAAAAATATATTTAGATTGTTGAAGCAGTTTGAATCAACTAGTTTTTTTATTATGTCTTTAGAAGAGTTTAAAAGACTTTTATGTATTCCGAATACTTATAAAAACTATGATGTAGACAGGAGGGTATTTAAACCGGCTATGGCAGAGCTGCTTCCTATTTTTCCTAATCTGAAACTGGAAAAATTAAAAAAAGGAAGAAAAATAGATCAAGTAAAATTTACCTGGGGAAACAGGTGTTCCCTTGAAAATATAGAGGATCAGCCTGTTATCGAGATAAAAATATCAGAACAGTTAAATAAAGTTATTGAAAAAACTAAGAAAAATCGATTTATTCAGCCCTTACTGACAGTTTCAAACATTGAAAAATTAACAAAACAATACTCTGAAGATCTGCTTATGAATGGGCTGAATTTTGCCTCGAAAGAGATAAAATATGAGATAAAAACATTTTCCTACCTGGAAAAAACCATAGATACAGGGATAGAAAACAGTAGAAAGAAGATTATCGTA
>DAOUPY010000040.1 GCA_030625925.1 Fusobacteriaceae bacterium
CCCTCTGCCTCATTGATTCTAGGGAGCGAGATAGAAAACTCACTGTTTAAGTATTTATCTGTAAGATATTTAGCATGGAGCCCCGATAGATAAGCTTCTTTCGCCAGATCTCCCAATCCAAATAACGTCCCTATATTTATACTTCGAAGTCCTGCACGAGCTCCCCTTTCAGGAGTTTCCAACCTCCACATATAGTCTGATTTTTTCCCTCCCAGGTGCACACTTTTATAGATTTTTTCATCATAAACTTCTTGATATATAGTCAGCCCGTCTACTCCTACTCCACCTAATTTTCTATATTCTTCGGTATCCAGCGGGTATATTTCTACCACTACAGAATCAAAATATTTCTTCAATATTTTTACAGCGTCCTCTATATAATCTACTCCTACCAGCCCTTCGGCTTCCCCTGTTAAAAGCAGGATATGTCTTATCCCTGTTTTTGCAATTTCTACAGCTTCTGCCTCTATCTCGTCTAATTTCAGGTGTTTTCTGTCTATCTTATTATTTTTATTAAATCCACAGTAGATGCATTCATTGGTACAATAATTTGATATATACATGGGAATATACAGACTTATTATCTTCCCAAACTGCTGCACACTCCTCCTTTGAGCTGTCTTTGCTATCTCCTCCAGATGATCCTTGGCCTTAGGAGATAATAGATTTAAAAAATCAAACTTAGTTAATTTCTCTTTACCTATAGATTTTTTTATCTCTTCATGGGTAAGTTCTTCCATGTATTTTTCCATATCAAAATCTTTGAATTTTTCTATCTCTTTATAAAATGACATTTCCCCTCCACTTTTCCTTGAAATCATACAAATAAATCATTTTCCCGCATAAGTTTAAAAGCTTTTTCTGTCACGAATTCCACTAATTCCTCACAGATAAAGTCACTTTTTCGTGCTAATTTGTGTCATTGGTGGTTTACTAGTTTTCCTTAGATTGGAGTCTAGTTATTATGCAAAAAACCTGTCAGTGGTGACGATGCATTGGCATATCTGCTTTCCTCTGCCATCTTAGCTTTATATGCCATTCTTCCCGCTTTAACAGCTAAAGAAAATGCTTTTCCCATCTCAGCTGGGTTGGGAGAACAAGCTATTGCGGTATTTACAAGTACTGCTGCTGCTCCCATTTCCATAGCTTCTGCTGCCTGAGACGGTTTTCCTATCCCTGCATCTACTATGATAGGCAGGTCTATATTTTCTATCATTATCTCTATCATTGCCTTGGTCTCAATTCCACGATTTGACCCTATTGGAGATCCCAGAGGCATTACTGCTGCTGCTCCAGCCTCCTTTAATCTCTGTCCTGCTATCAGATCTGGTGTCATATACGGCAGCACTATAAACCCTTCATCAGCCAGTACCTTGGTTGCTTTTATAGTTTCTGCATTATCGGGCATTAGATATTTCATATCATTTATTACCTCAATCTTGATAAAGTTTCCACAGC
The DNA here is from genome assembly GCA_030625925.1 of Fusobacteriaceae bacterium. GTDB lineage: Bacteria > Fusobacteriota > Fusobacteriia > Fusobacteriales > Fusobacteriaceae > Psychrilyobacter. The sequence goes on from DAOUPY010000040.1 coordinate 1,459, forward strand.
CTGCTGCTCTTGCTATCCTGGCCATTTTTACAGCCTCCTCAGCATTTCTGGCCCCAGATGTATTAGGAAGCAGGGTAATATTTTTAGGAATATAATTTAATATATTTTCATCCCTATTATTTAAATTTACCCTTCTAAGTGCCATAGTTATTATCTGTGACTCACTTGCTTTTAGCATCTTTGGTATCTCATCTTTAGAAGAAAATTTTCCTGTTCCTGTCAATAACCTGCTTTCAAATTCAACTCCGCCTAATATTAATTTATCCATACTCTATCCCCCCGATACAAAATATAATACTTCTACGCTGTCTTTCACTTTCAAATTACTCCCTTGCCAAAGATCTTTTTTTACGATTTCATCATTATGCAGGATTACCACTCCATCACTATCCACCTCTAAACTTTTTACCAGATCATAGATATTCTTTACTCCTACTTTTTTTACCTCACCATTTAAAGTTATCTCCATCTATCCCCCTATAATCTTCATATAATAAAAAAACCGCATACCCACAGGTATACGGTTATAATTGTTCTCTAAAAAAAATAAATTTTTCATTAATTTTATAAAAAAACTCCGCTTTCCTACGCTAGTGCTAACTAGATTCAGGTTCAAAGGGTCAGTAATTTTATACTTCTCAGCCATATGGCTCCCCCAGCTCTCTATTCGATTGTCTTTTGCCTTACTTCAACTGTAGTTTATATACTTTCCTAGTCTTTGTCAATCTTTTCTTTTAGAATTTCAAAAACTTCTTGAGATATATTCCCTGTTCCTAGATCTATTCCCGCTCTATTCAGCCCATGAAAATCAGATCCTCCAGTTAAGATGAGACCTCTTTTTTTTGCTATTTTCAGAAGTTTATTTTTTTTTCTTACGTCTATATTTGGATAGTATAGTTCCAATCCATCCAATCCATTTTTTATCAGCATATCTATTATATTTATCACTGTATCATCTGAATGAGATATAAGATGAGGATGAGCTAAGATAACCGCAGCTCCATTAGCTTTCAGTTTTTTTACCACCTCTACCATATCTACTCCTACCTTGGGGATATATGCAGGTTTTCCATCTCCCAGATATCTGTCAAAGACTTCATCCATAGTAGCTGCAAATCCTTTTTTTATAATCATCTTGGCTATATGGGGTCTCCCAATTACATTCCCAAGAACTTCGTCTTCCACTTCAGCTAAACTTATCTCTATTCCTAAGTGACTTAATTTTTTTAGTATCTCTAGAGTTCTATTGTATCTTTTTTCCTGTAAATTTTTGAGCCAGCTCAAAAATTCTTCATCTTCTAAATTTAAAAAATACCCCAGTATATGGATATCTTTATCCAAAAAATTTGCTGAAACTTCTATCCCATCTACAAAGACTATTCCTGCTTTTTCAGCTTCTTTTCTTCCCTCTTTCAGACCGTCAACATTATCATGGTCGGTGATAGCCATAACTTGTATTTTATTTTGTTTGGCTCGTTCTACCAGTTGTGCAGGAGTCAGTGTCCCATCTGAAAATGTAGAATGCATATGTAAATCTATCATGGATTTCCTCCTTTAATGCTTCATTCTTTCGCAGATCTGTTCTAATTCATTATCCATATAAACCATATCCATTAAGTCATCTATCCACGAATATCTATTTTTCTCCTCTATCTCAGAAATAATATGGATTGCCGTGGCCTTTACTGTATTTACCTCACTCCAAATTGCATGATTTAAAAATCTCAGATCATTTTCACTAGCTTTATTTAATTTTTTTATTGTATTTTTACAGTCATTACACAGGTGGATACATCTTTCTATGTCAGCTTCTTCCTCTGTTTTCCCAACTTCATATACACTGAGACTTCTACCAGATTCTCCACACAGTTCACAGGTCGATTTAGACCTTCTGACCATCTCTTTTCCAAATTCTAGTACATTATTTTTTCTTGCCTTACTTTTACCTGTCCATTTAGCCATGATTCTCTCTCCTTTTTATTTTCTTATTCCTACCTTCTATTGTATCATAAACAACATAAAAAATTTAGTAATAATAATAAAGCAACGTGATGTTGCAGGCAGGCACAATTCAATACTGATAAATTTTTAAAGGACTTATATTCTATAATTTTCAGACACTAAAAAAAGCAGTCCGAAGACTACTTTTTTCTATAGATTAATTATCCTGCTGTGATAGCTTCTACTGGACATGATCCTGAACATGCTCCACAATCGATACATGCATCTGAGATCTCATATTTTCCATCTGCGTCAGCTGAAATTGCTGCTACTGGACAAGTTCCTTCACATGCTCCACATCCGATACAAGCGTCTTTATCAATAATATACATAAGTGTTACCTCCTAAGAATTTAATTTAACTTACCCATAATATACTCTAAAAATTTCTATATGTCAACACTTTTTTTCTTCTCTAACCCCTACTTTCACTAGGTCTGTTTGGCTTTCAAACTATATACAACTCTTTGTTTTTCATCAAAAATTAAATTTATACATAGTCTGGATTTTTGTTTGTTAGTCAAAAAAAATCAGAACGACTAAATCGCTCTGATTTTCAGATCTATCTTTATTTTATATTACACTTAGTCTTGCAAGTTTTCTTACTCGCACATCCTCCGCACTTGGATTCTCCCTTAAATGATTCAAATAAACTTCTCAAAGAGTAATATGAGATGCCTATTAATATTAAAGTCAAAAATATTGTTTTCATAATTTTACACTCCTTTTAACTCTCTCTATATAAACAACCTTCCTATTTGATAGATCAATGTAGAAGCAATATATGGCACTATTACTAAAAATCCAGTTACAAACCACATAAACTTATTTCCAAACTCATGCTTTATAGCTGCTAAAGTAACCACACACGGCACCACCAATAAGATAAATACCATAAATGAATATGCTTTTAATGGCCCTTCCTTATCTCCAGCCCATAAACTTGCTACTGCTCCTACAACTCCAGTTCCTTCTTCTTCTATCGCTTCTGCATCTGGTGTTTCAAATAGTCCGCCTATTGCTCTGATATTTATTACACCTAAGAATGAATCTTTCACTGCAAATCCTAAACCTTTCACTTGTTCCACTACATCTTCTGTAAAAGTAGTCAATTCTTCTTCACCTTCAGCAGCCTCCTCTTTAAGAGGTAATACTTGAGCCATAAATCCTACTACAACTTCTTTCGCTGCTATACTTGGTACAACTGCGGCTACTGCTTCCCATCTGTCCCCAAAACCTGTTGGTTTCATAATAGGAGCCATTGTTTTTCCAAATTTTGCCATATATGAGTTTTCCGTATCTCCATGATTTGGGAAATAAGTCAATGCCCATAAAATTATCAATACTCCCATGATTACTGTTGTAGCTTTCTTCAGGTATGATCCTGTTCTTGTAAACGCTGACCTGGTTATCATCTTAATACTAGGTATTCTATACGGTGGTAATTCTATCAACAATGCTATATCATCAGTTTTAAAATATTCATGTTTTCTAAAAGTTAAGCCAACTAACATGGCAACAAAAATACCTAAAAAATATAAACTCATTACTACTACCCCAGCCGTTTTACCAAAGAAAGCCGCTGTGAATAGTCCATATACCGGTAATCTTGCACCACAAGACATAAATGGTGCCATTAGAGCTGTCAATCTTCTAGATTTTTCATCTTCTAAAGTTCTTGTAGCATAGATGGCAGGTACTGTACACCCAAATCCTAACACCATTGGTACAAATGCTTTTCCATTTAATCCCATAGTTCTCATGATCTTATCCATTAAAAATGCTACTCTGGACATATACCCGCTTTCCTCTAATATAGCCAGGAAAAAATATAAAAATAACATCAATGGAACGAAAACTAGTACTCCTCCTACTCCTGCAATCAATCCATCTAACACAAATGAATTTAACCAATCAGGAGTCCCTTCTACAAGGATTGCTGCATATTTACCAATAAATCCATTTATAAATCCATCTAACCAGTCCTGTAATGGAGCTGCACCATTAAACACTACTCCCATAAGACCAGCAATTAAAATTAAAAATATAGGCAGTCCTAGAACTTTATTTAGTAATATCTTGTCTACCTTATCGGTAAAATCTAATCTTGATTTCATGGATGTTTTCAATGTATGCAGGAGAATTCCCTTTACAGCTCCATATCTACTCTCTGCAAATATAGTCTCTACATCTTCATCAAATTTATCCTCTATCCTCTTTTTAGATTCCTCTACCAAGTCCAGTCTATTTATTCCGTAACCTTTCATTTTTCCTAAGAAATGTCTATCCCCTTCTAACAGCTTTATAGTTATAAAATCTGTAGAATATTTTTCCATTATAGGAATAAATTCCTCACTGTTTTTAATAAATCCTTCCACTTTTTCCATCTCTGATTCTAAAAATTTATCAACTCTTAATTCATATTTGGAATGCACCTGTCCTTTGTGCTTCTCAGCCACCTTTAAAGCTTTTTCCAACAACTCTTCTATTCCTCTATTCTTTAGTGCACTAGTTGGAACAGCCTGCATTCCCATATGCTCTTCAAAGTGTTTTAACTCTAATTTATAGTTTAATTTTTCAAATTCATCTATGAAATTTAATGCCATTATCATAGGTTTACCCAGTTCTTTTAATAACATAGTCAGGTATAGATTTCTGTCTAAGTTTGTTGAGTCAACTACATTTATTACTACATCCGGGTTCTCATCTATAATATAGTCACGGGTGATTTTTTCCTCCAAAGTGTATGGACTGAGAGAATATACTCCCGGCAGATCCACTAATTTAATTGTTTGACCCTTATAATCAAACTCGGCTTCTTTTTTTTCGACTGTTACTCCCGGCCAGTTCCCTACTTTTAGAGATGACCCTGCTATTTCATTTATCAATGCTGATTTTCCTACATTTGGATTTCCTGCAAACGCAATTTTTATCATTTCTTATCTCCCCTGTCTCGTACGGGCAATTCATGAATTACCCCTTCGTTAATTTTTTTTATCTTCACATTAATATTTATTTAATTATTTAGTTTCTACAACATCTTTTATTTCAATATGATCTGCATCTTCTTTTCTGATGGCTATCCCTGTTCCCTTTATTATAAATTGCTGCGGGTCTCCCAGCGGAGCATCTCTTTCTAATTTAATAACTTCTCCAGATGTAATTCCCATATCTGTCAGTCTTTTTTTTAATTCCCCTAATTTCCCTATCTTTACAATTACTGCTTTTTCCCCTCTGTTCAGTTCGGTTAACTTCATCTTGTCCTCCATTATATATATTTCTTATTCAAACTTATTGTTCAATGTTATATTTTGATTCTCAAAGCATTGTCCTAAAAAAAAGGGCTGAGCCCTATATTTCATCTACAATAATCTTGCTTGCCAGCCCGAATCCCACTGCATATTTTGAAGTTTTTGTTTTAAGTATCACATCTCCCCTGCAACTTCCTTTAGCTACACAAAGACACTCTCCTACACAAAACCCTCTCTCTAAGAGTTTGTTCTTAGCCCTGTCTCCACCTAATATTTCAACAATTTTTAACGTTTTATCTGATGCAGCAAATGTTATTGGACAAGCCATAAGATCCCTCCTAGTAGTGATTTCAAACTAATTATTTCCTTCTATAATCAGTCTATCAATTTATTAAACATTTGTCAAGAATAAACTTTGATAATAAAAGTATTTTCATTCCCGTATATTTTTGTAAAAAAATTGATTTTTTTGCCCGAATATACTGAATATATGGTAGGATAAACTATCAAGACCCTCATCCCTTGTTGTCGTTTTCTCCCTCGTAGGGAGAAACCTATAGTGAATTTCCTTCGCCCGATTGACTAGTACGAAAAAATTATATTTAGTAAATATGATTTTTACGATGTCAAGGGCGAAGGTGTCCGCCAGGACCGATGAGGGTAATTCGCAGGAGGGATGTTATGTTTAGTAAAGAAACTTATATTGAAAGAAGAAAAAAATTAAAAAAAGAGATGAAATCAGGTTTTATTCTTATTACCGGAAATGGTGAAGCTAGTATGGATTATCTAGATAATACATACGAGTTTAAACAAGACAGCAGTTTTAGATATTTTTTCGGGGTTGACCGGGCTGATATGTTTGGTCTTATGGATTTAGACAGCGATAAAGATTACATTTTTGGATATGATTATACTATCTCTGATGTCATCTGGATGGGACCGCAAAATTCTTTAGAAAATGATGCTCTTAATTTTGGAATAGAAAATACAGGATCATACGATGATTTAAAGTTATTTTTAGAAAATAATAGAGATAAAGAGGTTCACTATCAGCCTCAATACAGGGGTGAAAATATCATCACTCTAGGAGAGCTTTTAAATAAAACTCCTAGAAACATTAAAAATGGAAGTTCTGAAAACCTTTGCTATGCTATAGCTAATCAGAGAAACTATAAATCTCCTGAGGAGATTGAAAAGATAGAGGCAGCAGTCAATGTTACCCGTGCCATGCATCTAAAAGCCATGCAGACTGCAAAGGCCGGGATGAAGGAATATGAAGTTACGGCTGGTATCCAAAAGATAGTTCTAGGCAATCACTGCACCAATAGTTTTCCTACTATCTGCTCAACTAACGGTCAGACTCTCCACAACCACTATCATGGAAATACCCTAGAAAGCGGAAGGATGCTCCTCATTGACTGCGGAGCAAAATCAGCCACAGGTTATTGCGGAGATATGACTACAACTTTTCCTGTAGATGAAAAATTTACCCCTAAACAATCTGTTATCTACAATATATTGATAGATGCATACAACCATGCTGAATCTATATTAAAATCAGGAATCACATATAAGGAAGTTCACCTGGCTGCCTGTTCTAAAATTTCAGAAGGTCTAAAATCTTTGGGGCTTATTGTGGGAGATCTCGATGAAGCTGTAAAAAATGGGGTACATGCACTATTTATGCCTCATGGATTGGGTCATATGATGGGTATGGATGTACATGATATGGAAAATTTTGGAGAGGTTATTGTGGGATATAATGGAGAAGCAAAGTCAACTCAATTTGGATTGTCTTCACTTAGAATGGGAAGGATTTTAGAGGATGGATTTGTTTTCACAGTAGAACCTGGAATCTATTTTATACCTGAACTTATTAAAAAATGGAAAAATGAGGGTATTAATTCTGAATTT
>DAOUPY010000187.1 GCA_030625925.1 Fusobacteriaceae bacterium
AATCTTATAAAATGGTGCCCAAACGCGGAATCGAACCACGGACACGAGGATTTTCAGTCCTCTGCTCTACCGACTGAGCTATTTGGGCATCATATATGGCGGGAGTGACGAGACTCGAACTCGCGACATCCTGCGTGACAGGCAGGCACTCTAACCAACTGAGCTACACCCCCATAATGATATATAAGATTTTAAATGGTGCTCGCAACAGGACTTGAACCTGTGACCCCCTGCTTGTAAGGCAGGTGCTCTCCCAACTGAGCTATGCGAGCTTTCGTTTTTTCAGAACTCATTAAGTATACTATAAGTCGTTTTTGTTTGCAAGTTTTTTTTTGCTTTTTTTTAAAAAATTATTTTTTCACCATTATTACAGATAAATATACGAATTTTTCTCTATCTTTTGTGTGCTTGTATCCAAAGTTTCCTCTTACTAATCTTGCCATTTGGCATTTTAAATACTATACTTGTATCAACAAAATTAGGAGGTGTAGCTCATGAACTCATATATAGTCGATACTAATGTTATAATTGCAAACCCATTTTTTATGAGAGATTTCAATGATTGTGAGATAATCATTCCTATCTACGTGCTAGAAGAACTAGATAAAATAAAATCCAGGGAGGGCAACAGCGGATTTCGTGCCAGACAATTTTTCAGATTTTTTAAAGAAATTGAAAAAAACGGAAACCTTATTGAGGGAATCACAATCAATAATAAAGTTATTTTAAAAGCAGAGGTTCAGGGAGATCTTTCCCTGATCCCCTCTGGTTTAGATCCAAACTATGTAGACAACAAGATCTTAGCCCTTATGAAAATGGAAAAATACAAAGATAAAACCCTTCTGACCAATGATGTCAGCATGAGAGTCAAGGCTTCTTCTTTAGGAATAAGTTGCCTCATCTTAGACGCATCCGATAAGCATAAGTTAGATGATCTCTATACAGGGGTTATCACCTGTGAGGTTACCTCTGAGATGGTAAAAAAATTCTATACAGCCAAAGAGATCTCCCTAGAAGATTTAGAAATTAAATCTATGCATCCCAACCAATTTTTTTACGGTTATACAGAATTTTCCTATAACCAGATTGTCGGTAAATTTGATGAAAAAAGAAATAAGGTTATAAGGTTAAAATATGATGATGCCAAAATATACGGGATTTCCCCTAAGGATGTCAGGCAAAAATTCGCCATCGACGTTCTTCTGGATCCCAAAATTCCTTTTATCACAATGACTTCCAGGCAGGGATGTGGAAAAACTCTTTTAGCAGTTGCAGCAGCCTTGGAGCAAGTCTTAGAGGGAACTCGTTATGAAAAGATATTGATCGGTAAAAATACTGCACCTGTAGATAAGTGGAGTTATCAAGGGTTCACTACTGGGGATACTGAAGAAAAATTATTGACGCATTTTGCTAACTATACCACTACCTTTGAAAACATCCAGCACCTCAGAGGAAAAAAAACTCGTAAGGGGGTGGAAATTTTACAGGGATTGATGGACCAAGATAAAATAGAAGTCTTGGATATCTCCTCTATTCTAGGATCTAGTTTCCTCAATAAAATTGTTGTAATAGATGAAGCCCAGTCATTTGATATCCATGCTATGAGATCGATGATTACAAGGATAGGAGAGGGAAGTAAGTTGATCTTAATAGGAGATATCGCCCAGCAGACAGTATCTAGATTAGATCCTGACAAATCAGGGCTCTACGCATCTATTGAATGGCTGAAGGAACTTCCTGAAACCGCTCATATCACACTAAACAAAGTTCATAGAAGCGAGTTTGTAGATAAAGCCAGCTTGATTTTTGATAGGAAGATTTTCGGGTAAAAGCTTTTTGATACTTTTTTCGATCCACGAATACTCAATTTATTTCTATTTTAAAAAAATTAAGATGTGGAATAAAAGTATCCAAAAATTCAAGACTCTACAAAAATTATTATTTCATAATTAAAAAAGATTAGAAAAATCGAATCGCTTGTTTAAATTTACTGCAAGTCGTCGAATATTTTCTAATCTTTTTTTTCATATTTCATCTACATAATTTTTATAATGTCATTCGAGTTTCTTTTGGATTACTACGGTTTCTCCCTGCGAGGGAGAGACCTAAGAGGATGAGGGTCTTACATGATGTTTGAATTTTTTCTGAATATATTCCGGGAAGGTAATTCCAAATAAAATTATTAAAATTCCAATCCATTGTATCATTGACGATCTTTCGTGTAATATTGTTGTAGATGCTAATGTGGCCACTGGCAGTTCTATCGATGCAAGGATCGATGTCAAACCTACCCCAACAACAGGAACCCCTATTGAAAAAAATAATGGCGGGATAACTGTTCCAAAGAATGCTATCGGTACCCCGTATTTTAACAGAGGTAAAACGATTTTAAGATCTCCAATGAATGTAGGAGGAAATAAAATCACTATAAAAATAAGTGCTCCTGTCAGCATTAACGCACTTCTTTGAATTGGATCCACACTCAAAGCCACTTTCCCGCTGACAAAGGTAAACGCTGTATATGAACACGCTGCAAGGAGTCCATATATTATCCCTAAAAATGTTAAATCGCTTAATCCACCATTAAAAACATTGGATGAAAATGCCGTTCCTATTAAAAGTAATGCAATTGACATCACCTGCGTCTTAGAAGGCAGTCTCTTTTCCATCATACACTCCACTAAATTTCCCATCCATGTAAATTGAAAAAGTAATAATATAGCCATTGAAGCTGGAATTTCTTGAACAGTTTTATAATAAATTATACTGGTAAATCCAATTGGAATCCCTGTCAGCATTAACTTTACCGAATCATTTTTATTGAAATTTATCCTATATCCTTTGTTTGTTAGTTTTTTTAAAAAGACCAAGAGCCATAAAACTAAACATCCTATTCCTGCTTGAGAAAATACAATCTGCCCCAATGTAAATCCGTCATCATAAGCTAACTTTACAAAAGTTGAAAGAACCCCATAACTTACAGCACCCAGTAGAACGAAGATTATATACTTCGTTGTTGATTCATTTTTTTTCATTTTTTCATCTCCTAATTTCTTAAATAATTCTATAAAAAAAAGGGCACACATGTGCGCCCATAGAAAGGAGAATTTTTGCTCTCCTAGTAGATACTCTTTTAGCATATTTAAAAGATTATATGGAATTACTTATTTTTATATCCGTTAAAAACAATACCATAATTCCCAAGTTTTTTCAATCCTTATCAAACTCTGTCTTCTACTAAAAAGATTATTTTAACTTTAAATTTTTCATACTTATATCCAGCGATGTATACGAATGAGTCAAGGCTCCTGAAGATATATAATCTACTTTCAGTCCTCTAATCTCTGTTATCCTAGCTTCATCTACATTTCCAGATATCTCAACTATGGCTTTCCCTCCTATTATTTCAATGGCTTTCCCCATAGTTTCTACATCCATATTATCCAACATTATAATATCTGCTCCTACTTCCACAGCTTCCCTTACCTGATCCAGACTCTCCGTTTCCACTTCTATCTTCTTTACAAAGGGATGGTTATTTCTCACAGCTAACACCGCTTTAGTCAGACTGCCACCAGCAGCCATTATGTGATTATCCTTGATCATAGCCATATCCATCAGATTATATCTGTGATTATTCCCCCCTCCTACTTTTACTGAATATTTTTCCAAATATCTTAAATTAGGAGTCGTCTTCCTGGTATCCATGAGTTTTATCCCTGTGCCATCCAAGATATTCACCATCTTATTGGTTTTGGTCGCTATTCCCGACATCCTTTGGATCAAATTCAGAGCCACCCTTTCTCCACTCAATATATTCTTTGCTGTTCCAGATATCCTAGCTATAATCTCCTTGGGTTTCACCACAGATCCTTCAGTGGTCATAAATTGTATCTCTACACCACCTAAGATATCAAAAGTCCTTTTGAAGACCTCTAGCCCACAGATTACCCCTTCTTCCTTAGCTATCAAGTCCACTTCACATACAGCCTCAGCTCCTAAGATAGAGTTGGTTGTTATATCATCTATTACAGCATCTTCTAGCAATGCATCTTTTATCACCTTATCAATTAACAGAAAGTTCATCCTTCAAATCCTCCCTAACCTTTAATATTTCATCTATAACCAATCTTCTATTCTCTTCCTTTATCTTTTCTATATTTATATTTTTCTCTACTTCTACCTGTTCACCTTTCCCTCGCTTTGCTAAAGAGAGGGGAACAGAAGGGGAGAGTTCTTTATTTATATCATTCGCTACTCTATTTCCAAATACTAACCCCTCTAAAAGAGAGTTGCTGGCTAATCTGTTTCTTCCGTGAAGCCCCGTAAATGCAATCTCACCACAGGCATATAAACCCTCTAAGCTGGTTTTCCCATCCATATCCACGCTGATCCCTCCCATAAAATAATGCTGAGAAGTTGTTACAGGGATCAGGTCATTAGCCAGATCATAGCCCTTCTCCAATAAATTTTCATATATACCTTTAAATCTTACCTTTAAAAAATCACCATTTAATTTTGTGGCATCT
>DAOUPY010000017.1 GCA_030625925.1 Fusobacteriaceae bacterium
GAGGATAAAAATGTTTCTTTAATTATATTTAAACAATTGATATTAGAACTTATCTCGGCAATCTTTCCAGCTTTTATATATAGATCTTTTATTTCATATTGATTATCTATAGTATTTAATCTAGCGTTTTTTATTAACAAAATTAATTCCTCCCCCATTTTTTTAAAACTTCTCTAGATAATTATTTATTTTAGTCCTTCTTCGATTTCCTCTAAGATTAATTTAGCTGCATGGATAGGATTTTCCGATTTAGTTATGGGTCTTCCCACTACCAAGAAATCAGCACCATTTTCAATAGCCATCTTAGGAGTCATAATCCTCTTTTGATCATTTGAAGCTGCCCATAATGGTCTTACTCCTGGACAGATTGTGTAGAAGTTTTCTCCACAAAGTTCCTTTATTTTCTTGGCTTCTAATGGCGAACACACTACCCCGTGTAATCCTGATTCTTTAGTCTCTACAGCCCAGTGATTAGCTAATCCGCTGATATTTAAACTACTTTTAAAGTGGGCAGCGGCCTCTTCCTCTGTAAAGGATGTTAATATTGTCACTGCTATTGCTATTGAGTCAGAATGAGTTTCTTTCAGCATATTAGCAACTGACCTCATCATTGTAGGTCCTCCGCCTGCATGGACATTAAACATAAACACCTCTTGTTTATTTGCAAACATCGATGCCATAGTTGTTGTATTTGGGATATCATGAAATTTCAGGTCTAAAAATACTTTTTTATCTATGCTGTGGAGGTAATCGACTGCTTCTCCACGAGTATTTAAAAATAGTTCTAATCCTACCTTATATGTAGATATAGCATCTCCAATTTCATTTACAATATCTTTTACCTCATCTAATGTTTTATAATCTAATGCCACTATCAATCTATCTTTAGCTTTTAAATTCATCATACCCTCCCAATCTACTCCTGTAAGCTGCTCCTCCGTCAGGATGGGCAGCTCCTATAATCTCACTGATATTATCTATATTATTTTCTACACAGTATTTTTCCAGTCCTTCTTTTATTTCTACTGGGAGCCTTGGGTTGGCAAACATTCCTGTTCCCAAAGATACAGCACTGGCACCTACCATAATAAATTCTATTGCATCCTCTGTAGAAGATATTCCACCCATTCCCAGGATCGGGATTGATACTGCTTGAGACACTTGGTATATCATTCTCAGTGCAACTGGTTTAACAGCAGGACCAGATAAGCCACCCATTATATTTCCTAAAACTGGCTTTCTTTTTCTTATATCCACTGCCATTCCTAATAGCGTGTTGATAAGAGCAATACCATCTGCTCCCTCTTCCTCTACTATTTTTGCAATTTCTACTATATTGGTAACATTTGGTGATAATTTTACAATCATAGGTTTAGTCAAAACTTTTCTTACCTCACGGGTTACTAACCTCGCCATCTCTGGGTTGGCTCCAAAGGCCATCCCCCCATCCTATACATTGGGGCAGGATATGTTCAGTTCTACCATCTCTATCTCTGTAATTTTTTCAACCTCTTTAGCAATTTCTATATATTCTTCTAAGATCTTACCATTTATATTGGCCACCAATGGAATATGAAGTTCTTTTTTTATAGATGGTATTATCTTTTTAAATTCTTCAATTCCCGGATTTTCCAATCCTACTGAATTTAGCATTCCAGATGGTGTCTCAGCTATCCTAGTTCCGGGATTCCCGTTTCTAGGCTCCATAGTAATTCCTTTTAATACTGCTGCTCCTAATTCATTGGGGTTAAAATAATCTTTATATTCCAATCCATATCCAAAACACCCCGATGCTGTCATTATTGGATTGTTTAATTTTTTTCCTAAAAAATTTATGTTTAATCTATTCTTCATTAGCTGCACCCTCCATCTGGATCTGTCACATCTACATCGACTATGTCTGTACTTTCAAATACCGGACCATCATGACAAACTTTTTTCATACCTTTTTTGTCAATATAGAGCAGCCTACACAGGCTTTTATTCCACAGGCCATTCTTTCTTCTAAAGATATTTGACATCTTATATTATTTTCTTGTGCTATTTTTGCCACTGCTTCCATCATAGGATGAGGTCCACAAGTGTAGATTATATCTATATTTTGATTTTGATCTTTCAAGATTTCCTTTAATAGATCTACAGTATTTCCTTTTATCCCTACACTGCCGTCATCTGTAGCTATCTTCACTTGAATATTTTCAAAATCAAATCTTTCTATGATTTTTACAGCTCCAGCATTTCTTCCGCCGCCTATAAAAGTGACCTTATTGCTGTCCTTTAAAGCTTTAATAAGGTACTTAATGGGAGCCATTCCCATTCCGCCGCCTATTACTACTATATTTTTTTCCTCAAGATCTGTATCGTATCCATTTCCTAGAGGTCCCTGGATATTTATAGTTTCACCTATAGATAGTTTGGTGAATTCTTCAGTACCACGGCCCAAAGATTCATAATAAAATTCCAAAGTATCAGCATCTACATTGTGCAGACTTATAGGTCTTCTCAAAACCCTTGATTTATCCTTGCACTGGAGCATAAAAAACTGGCCTGGTTTAGAATATTTAGGTATTTTATCCCCTTTTACCCTCATTAAATAATAGTTATCTGCTATCTGTATATTCTCTATAATCTTAACATCTTCTAAAAACATATATTCCTCCTAGATACCCTTATATTGGTTTAAAAAAAAAGGAATAAAAACTAAAATATTAGTTTTTATTCCCACTATTATAAATATAAAAATTAAAAATTGTATTGACTGCTCCAAATATAACATAGGGAACATCAGTTAAAAAAATAAGAAATTTATCTATGAAATTTATAAAACTATTCTTTGTCATTAAAAACTTCATATTAACCTCCCTGTTTTTTTATCTTTTGAAGATATTACCACAGTAATACCAAGTTTGTCAAGGATTTTATTTTTATATTCTCTTATTTATTGGTTTTCCAGTGTCCATGGAGATTGCAATAAGCTCTAGCTTCTGCATGTTCTCCATAACATGCTTTAAAGGTGATTTTTGGAATATCTCCTGGTTTTAAAAATTTAGTGGACACACAACCGTCTACTATTAGTTCTATCCATTCAATATAATGATCTTCCGTCATTGGATGAAGAGTCGATCCTATCTGTACTTCATAACCATCGCTTAATTTAGTCACTTTTGGAAGATGTTTTTCTACAGCAGCATCTCTTGTGTTTTCTACCTGTAAAATCATCTCCTTTCCACAACAACTTAGAGCTCCAGCTCCTCCATGCATCATCTCTGTGATGTTGCCACATATTTCACACTTGTAAACTTCCAATCTTTTAGTCATTTTTACCCCCCAATTTTTTTATTTCTTCTTGTCTAGTATACCCTATTTTAATTTTTTTCCTAGTACAATTTTTAATTTCTTTAAAATATTCATATTTTGTTATCTATCTCTAGGAACTCTTAGGAAAATTACTCTGCATATGGTATAATTATAGGAAATTATACATAAAATTTAGGAGGAAATCAAGTGAAAAATTGCCCTTGCGGAAAAGAATTAAGTTATGAAGAATGTTGTAAACCATATATATCAGGTGAAAAGGTACCGGCTACTGCTGAAGATATGATGAGATCTAGATATACAGCTTATGTTGTAGGAGAGGTAGATTATGTCTACGACACACATAATCCTAAAACACGTGGAACTCTTAGTAAGGAAGAGATCAAACACTGGTCTGATACTACAGAGTGGAATAAGTTAGAGATCATTGAAACTTTAGATGGAGGTGCAGATGATTCTGAAGGTATCGTGGAATTTAAAGGCCACTATTTAGAAGAGGGAGAAACATTATTTCACCATGAAAGAGCAGTATTTAAAAAAATAGACGGAGCATGGATGTATGATTCAGCACTATCTACACAAAAGACAATAAAAAAAGAAGTTAAAATTGGTAGAAATGACCCATGTCCATGTGGATCAGGGAAAAAATATAAAAAATGTTGTGGAAAAAACTAAATAGTTCTTTTAAAAAATGGGAGAAATCCCATTTTTTTTATGAATGATATCTATTAAAGAGTTCTAGTTATCGATAGTCCAAAATTCAATACATTTTCTGAAAAATAGAAAATTTAATATGATTTTTGAATCTAATAGGGATTTAACAGAATCTAACCTACAGATAAAAATTTATGATTATTAAAACAAAGTGCCCGAGAGGTTTGAGATCCTCTCGGGCAAAAATATTCTTGATATAATAATATTTTATCTAATCCTTTTAAAATACACCTTTTATACCCATTACATCTATATTTATAGTTTTTTGAGTTCTATTTTACTGGTTTTTTTAGGTTGTTTTTCATCTCCAAAAGTATTGTTTTCAATTCATCCTTCTGGTCTTGAGAAAGTCCAGATGTAATTTTTTCTAAAAATTCAGATGCTATTTCATCAAAGTCCTTTGCATATTTTATCCCTTCTTCGGTAAGCCTTACATACAGGTGTCTCCTGTCTAGAGTACAGCTTTCTTTCTCAATAAGTCCCTGCTCAGAATATTTGCATAAAACATCACAAAGTGTTGATTTAGATTTTCTCCATAGATAAGCTATGTCTTTAAACTCTAGATTATTATTGGCGAAAAGTACCATAAATAAACCCACATGTTTTCCTTCAATTGGGATCTCTCTTTTTTTCAATTCTACCTTTAGATAGTCAGCGAAGTTGTTGCTGATATGATATATCACTCCTATTATAGAACTTGCTAAAACCATATTATTACCTCCATTTTTAATCTTCCTATAGCATTATATACGATTTCGAATGATTTATCAATTTTTTTTTACTTTCTAGGAGAGATAAATTCCATTATTTTCAATATTTTCAAAAGTGAAAAATATCTATTGGTCGGTATAAATGAACTAAAATAGATTGAAATCAAATATGAGTTAGATTTTTTCTAGTCAATAATTTTTATATTTAGATCATTTTATTTCCAAACCTGTCTACTATACTTCCTAAGCCAAGTAAAATTAAGAACAATTTTATCAACCATCCTATAAAAGGCAAACTTATTAAAATTATTATAACCAGACTAGATAACAAAAGTTTGAAAAAGTTTATTTCATCAAAATATTTAGTTGCTATAATTAGGTTTGCTACAGGGGTAGCCAAAAACAGTAAGATCATATAGAATAAAATCAGTAAGATCCCCACGGGAAATCCTAAAATTGTAATAAATAACAATATAGCAGCTACCGGGGTGAGAACTAAAGCTGCAAATCCCTTAAATAAAATTAAACTTTTATTATTTAAATATCTATCCAACCTTTCTTTTCCCAATTCTTTTTTTAGTTTAAAGATTATATAGGTAAGTATAAACAAGTAAAATACTGAAAATAGTTTAAATGGAAGAAAAGTAAAGTGTCTTTCGTAGGTATAATTTTTCTCTGTCTTTTTTACAAGTTCTCCCATTACACGGCCTTCTATTACAGGCATTTCATCATTATAATAGATATCTCCTTTAACAACCGCTCCCTTAGATACCAGGAGGTTTCCATCTACCTCAATATCACCATTTATAACTGCCCCCTCTGAGACGATGGCGTTTTGAACAACCATTCTGACATCTCCACCTACAGAAGCATTTATATATAAATTTTTAGCCATTATATTTAAATTACCCTCTACTAATCCGTCTATTGTAACATGTCTGCCTGCCAGGTAGAGTTCTTTAGACCTGCTTTTAATTGTAATTATTTCACCCGCAATAATTACACGTTTAGAGGAATTTCTATCTATAAGTACTTCTCTACCTGCTACAACCAAATCTCCTTCATCGCCATCATTTACAACTATATTTTCTCCTATTGCAAATTTCCCAAAAATATTTTCCGATTCTGAAAAACTGAAAACTGAAATTAAAGTTATAAATAATATAATACATATTTTCTTCATCCTTACCTCCTCCTTTTATTTTTTATAAAATCCCCCAAGAACTCCCAATTTTAAGCAATAGGCTAAGGGGTGAGAGTACATCAATTTTAGTTATATAACTTAATATACTGCATATTATGCTGATTTCTTTTAAAATAAAAAAAGCAACGTGACCTTAGATTAAAAAATAAAAATTTGACAAATCTAATTATTTTTGTTAATCTGATATAAGAAATTTTAAGGAGGCGTTAAATTTGACAAATAAAAGATTACTAATAATACCAATTAAATTTGATAATCTGTTTCAATTTAACAAATTTTTATTTTTGAAAGATGTTCCTTATATAACATATGGAGCGATATCTTTGTTTTTAAATTTTAATAATAATTTTATTCTGAAGAATAATGACTAATCTATTTTAGTTATTATTCTTTTTTTTTAACATAAACACATGAGAACTAAGGAGGCGTTATGAAAGCAAAACTAATATTAGAAAATGGAATGGTGTTCGAGGGGAAAGCTTTTGGGTATACAGAGGAAGCTGTGGGAGAGCTGGTTTTTAATACCTCTATGACAGGATATCAGGAGGTCCTGACTGATCCGTCTTACTACGGACAAATAGTTGTAATGACTTATCCAATGATAGGAAACTATGGTCTTAACCTAGATGATATAGAAAGTAATGGTGCAAAAGTAAGAGGCTTTGTAATAAAGGAACCTGCTAAATTACCAAATAACTTTAGATGTGAAATGACCCTGGATGGTTATTTAAAACAACATAAGATAATGGGATTTAAAGGGATTGATACAAGACACCTAACAAAGATTATAAGGGATAATGGATCCATGAAAGCTATCATCACTATAGAAGAGCTCACACAAAAAGAAATTAAAAATACAATGAATGATTTTTCAAATGTAGACGCCGTAAGTATCGTAAGTACAAAGGAGATCTATGAAGCTCCTTGTGGTGCAGAACAAGTAAATAAAAAAATTGGAATGATTGATTTTGGAATAAAACGAAATATCATCAGATCATTTCATAAGAGAAACTGTGATCTAACTATCTTTCCATGGAACACAACTGCTGAGGAGATCTTATCCTATGATCTAGATGGTGTATTTTTATCCAATGGACCTGGAGATCCCGCAGATTTAACTGATGTAATAGATGAGATCAAAAAGATGATAGGGAAAATTCCTATCATTGGAATATGTCTGGGGCATCAACTGTTAGCTTGGGCATTAGGCGGATCCACTAACAAGTTAAAGTTTGGTCATAGGGGAGTCAACCATCCAGTAAAAGATTTAGAAAAAAATAAGATATTTATAACATCTCAAAATCATGGGTATGTAGTAGACAAAATGCCAGAAGGTGTAGAGATAACTCAAATAAACTTAAACGATAATTCAGTAGAGGGAATGAAAGATTATAAGAATAAAATAGCATCGGTACAATACCATCCAGAAGCAGCACCAGGACCGGAAGATTCACAGTATGTGTTTGATGATTTCATTGATATGCTAGGATAACTCGTAAATCGGAAAACGATAATTTAATATTCTTCGTTGGTTTCTTTAACCAAGAGAAACCATAAAAAAGAAGAGTCATCTCTTTGGTAAATTTTTTTAAAGTGAGGTAATAGAATGTTAGATAAAAATATAAAGAAAACTCTTGTAATAGGATCTGGACCAATTGTAATAGGACAGGCTGCAGAATTTGATTATTCAGGAACTCAAGCTTGTGAGGCATTAAAAGAAGAGGGGGTAGAAGTAGTATTAATAAACTCTAACCCTGCAACTATCATGACAGATAAAAGTGTAGCCGACAGAATATATATTGAACCTATCACATTGGAGTTTGTAACTAAAGTAATAGTCAAGGAAAAACCTGATTCAATCTTAGTGGGGATGGGTGGACAAACTGCACTTAATATGGCAGTAGAATTAGAAGACAGTGGAATACTGGCTGAACATAATATCAAAGTACTGGGTACAAGTATCGATTCTATAAAAAGGGGAGAAGACAGAGACCTATTTAGAGATGCTATGAATAAGATAGGGGAACCCACTATAGAGAGTATGATAGTTGAGAACCTAGAAGACGGATTGGAATTTGCTGCCCAAATAGGGTATCCATTGATTGTAAGACCTGCATATACACTGGGGGGGACTGGTGGAGGAATGGCCAACAACCCTCAAGAGTTAGAAGACATCTTATTAAAGGGATTGGTTCTTTCTAGAGTAAAACAAGTATTGGTTGAAAAATCTATCCTTGGATGGAAAGAAGTAGAGTATGAGGTAATGAGAGATATAAATGGCAATAGAATTACAGTATGTAATATGGAAAACATCGATCCAGTTGGAATCCATACAGGAGACAGTATCGTAGTCGCTCCTTCCCAAACATTATCCGATAAAGAATATCAAATGCTCAGAACATCTGCACTTAACATCATAGATGAAATTGGAATTGTAGGAGGATGTAATGTACAGTTTGCTCTCAACCCCGATTCATTTGAATATGCAATTATAGAGATCAACCCTAGGGTATCAAGATCATCAGCACTAGCTTCTAAAGCTACTGGTTACCCCATTGCAAGGGTAGCAGCAAAATTATCACTGGGTTATACCCTGGATGAAGTAAAAAATGAGGTTACAGGAAAAACATATGCTTGTTTTGAACCGGCACTGGACTATATAGTAGTAAAGATTCCAAAATGGCCATTTGATAAATTCGATAAGGCTGACAGAAAATTAGGTACAAAGATGATGGCTACTGGAGAGATCATGGCTATTGGAAACAACTTTGAATCTGCATTTCTAAAAGGTATAAGATCATTGGAGATAGGACAATACAGCTTAGAGCATAAAGCATCTAAGATAAGATCTATGGAAGAACTAAAAAAGAGGGTGGTAAGCCCGGATGATGAAAGAATATTTGATCTGGCTGAGATGCTGAGACGTGGGTATACTAAGACTATGTTACAAAAGATAACTGGGATGGATCCATTCTTCATGGAAAAACTCCAATGGATAGTGGGACAGGAGGAAATTTTAAAAAAGACCACATTATCCGATCTTACTCCTAAAAACCTTAGAAACTGGAAGAAAAAAGGATTTTCAGACAGGGCCATGGCAGAATTTATGGGATTAAACGAAGATGATATAGTAGCTAAAAGAAAAGAGCTGAATGTTATGCCTGTATATAAGATGGTAGATACTTGTGCTGGAGAATTTGAAGCTTCATCATCTTATTATTACTCAACTTATGACCTATATGATGAGGTAGAGATATCGGACAGGAGAAAAGTTATAGTAATTGGATCTGGGCCTATTAGAATCGGGCAGGGAATTGAATTTGACTACTGTACAGTGCATACAGTAAAAGCACTGCAGAATTTAGATATAGAGACTATCATCATAAACAACAACCCTGAGACTGTTTCTACAGATTTCTCAACTGCTGATAAACTATACTTTGAACCATTAGTGCTAGAAGACGTAATGAATATTATTGAAAAAGAAAACCCAGAGGGAGTTATCCTGCAATTCGGCGGGCAGACTGCTATAAAATTAGCCAATGATTTAGCAGACTTAGGAATTAACATCATAGGTACTTCTGCTGAAATGATAGATGCTGCTGAAGATAGAGAGAAATTTGAGGCTATATTAGAAAAATTAGATATAAAAAGACCCAAGGGAAGAGCTGTTTGGAATACTGAAGATGGTGTAGCAGAGGCTGAAAAAGTAAAATATCCCGTATTAGTAAGACCTTCATATGTATTAGGAGGACAAGGGATGGAAATATGCTACTTAGAAGAAAACTTAAAGGGGTATTTAGAAGCTTCTTTCATCAGAGATCCTAAAAATCCAGTATTGGTAGATAAATACTTAAATGGTGTGGAGATCGAAGTAGATGCAATCTGTGACGGTGAAGATGTACTTATTCCTGGAATCATGGAACATCTTGAGAGAGCAGGAATTCATTCTGGGGACTCGATTACAGTTTACCCACAGCAAAATTTATACGAGGGTACGGAAGAAGAGATATTAGAAATAACCAGAAAATTAGCTAAGGAATTGAATATCATAGGGATGATGAATATACAGTTTATTGCATATGAAAATGAGCTATATATCATAGAAGTGAATCCAAGATCATCTAGAACTGTTCCTTATATCTCCAAAGTAGCTGGAGTTCCAATGATTGAACTGGCAACAAAAGTAATGCTCGGACAAAAATTAACTGATCTGGCATATGGTACAGGAATATATAAAAAACCAAATCTAGTAGCAGTAAAAGTTCCTGTATTCTCTACAGAAAAACTTGGTGGAGTAGAAGTGTCTCTAGGACCTGAGATGAAATCCACAGGAGAAGTATTGGGAATAGGAAACAATATGGATGAAGCTATCTACAAGGGCCTTGTAGGAGGATATAGAATACATGAGATTAAAAACAAGAGAGTTTTAGCTACTATAAAAGGAAGCGATAAAGATGAATTCTTAAGCTTAGCCAAAAGACTTATAGGTCAAGGGTGTACAATGATCGGAACTGGTGGAACTGCTGAGTACCTGAATAATAACGGTGTTCCATGTGAAACTGTAAATAAGATCAATGAAGCATCTCCTAATATAATAGATAAATTAAAAACACAGCAAATAGATCTCCTTATCAACACTCCTACAAAGGCAAATGATGCCCAAAGGGATGGTTTTAAGATAAGAAGAACAGCCATCGAATATGGTGTAGAAGTATTGACTTCACTGGATACACTGAATGCAGTATTAAACATCATGGAAAAAGACGTAAATACTAGAGACTTAGATATCTTTGATATCAGTAAGATCTAGGAGACCCTGCCCTGTTAGGTATCCTCTCTCTGTCAAAGAGATAAAAAAATAAGAATTTAATAAAAAAATTGAAAGAGGTTGTATACAACCTCTTTCATAATATCTAATTGACGTTCCTTTAGGAAAACCATTAAAGGAAAGGCAAAAATAAGGAGGAAAATAAATGAAGGAAATACTATCATTAAATAATTTAACTGTAAAAGATATCGTAACTGTATTAGATAAGGCAAGAGAATTAGAAAATAATCCTAAACCTTGTGAGTTAGAGAACAAAATTTTATCCACTGTATTTTTTGAACCCTCTACCCGGACTAAGTTATCTTTTATAAGTGCTATGTATAGATTAGGAGGAAAAGTCATAGAGTTGGATGGAGGAGGGAATAACTCCCTGAAAAAAGGAGAAACCATTTCCGATACCCTCACTATGATGGGCCTCTATACTGATATTATGGCAATTAGAAGTCCCTATGAGGGAACAGCCACAAGAGCAAGCGAAATTTTAGATATCCCTGTAATAAATGCAGGGGATGGAGCTAACCAACACCCAACCCAAACTTTACTGGATCTTTATACCATACAAAAGGAAAAAGGCAGGTTAGATAATTTAGAGATTGCATTTGTTGGAGATCTCAAATATGGAAGAACTGTTCATTCGTTAGCTAAGGCGTTGGATAAATTTAACGGGAATAAGATTTATTTTATAGCTCCTCCTGAGATGCAGATTCCCTCTTATATATTAGATTCTCTTTCTTTAGAATATGAAGTCCTAGAAAACTATGAAGCTATTATGAAAGACGTGGATATCCTATATATGACCAGGATACAGGAAGAACGATTTGATGATCCCAAAGATTTTAAAAAATGTGCTGGTAAATATAAAATAGATAAAGAAATTTTAAAAATATCCAAACCTGATTTAAAAATTCTTCATCCATTACCAAGAGTGGGAGAGATCCATACAAATTTAGATTCTACTCTCAATGCGGTTTATTTTTCCCAGGCCAAAAATGGAGTTTTTGTAAGGCAGGCCATCATAAGTTTACTCATGAAAGATCATACTAAACTTACATATAAAGGATTAGAAAGAAAGTGTCATAATCCTAAATGTATCTCACAAATAGAGGATTTAGGCGGGAAATGGATAGAATTTAAAGGAAACAAAGTATGTTTCTACTGTGAAAAATAATTTATTCCCATAAAATTTAGCATAAAATTCTATGTTCATGAGATAAATCACTAGTATTCTGGGGGTATCATTCCCAGGCTATTGAAAAAAGAGGTATGAAAATACATACCTATCAAGCTAAAATAATTCAAGGAGTTAATTTATATAATTAGCTCCTTTTTTTAATTTTGTATGTTAACTTGGGATATTATCAAGTAATTTTAAGTATTACAAAAAAAACACTTGCAAAAATGTCTAAAAAATATTATTATTTTTATGAGTTGGTTCTTAGTAACTTTTTGTTGCTAAGACCTTTTTCTTTTTATCTATAATTTTTCTTATTTTACTATTCAAGCGTTCGAACCTTTTGGAACATTTTAATAAATTTAAAAATCCATCTAATATTTGCAAAGAGCTTTTTAAAACCCTGCGAATACTCATTTCTTTTGGAAAACCATCATAAATATTTTTAGTAATTTCAAGTAATAAAATCATTTTAATTAATGTAG
>DAOUPY010000313.1 GCA_030625925.1 Fusobacteriaceae bacterium
TAATAAAAAAAATTAAATTAAAAATAAAAAGCTCTCAAGATTGAGAGCTTTTGTAAAATTCTATTTCTGGTAGCTGTATGGCATGAAGGGCGGTGCTACCTGATTGATAACGCAACTAGAAATATTAGACATACCTGCTCCCATTTTACCTCTGGAAATGCTAGCTTTGGACTTGCCTGGACCTGCATCACCGCTGCCACCGGCATCTACTTCCATTCCAAAGGCAGCCATAAAGGAGTCTGCAAGGTTACTTTGAGGAGCAACAGTAGAAGCATACCCTTCTTGTTGTTGTATATCAATTTTATTTTCCTCGGCCTCAATTCCTTGAGTCCATTCGCGGTCACGAAATATGGCTATATCTGCATTATTTACCTCAGCGTTTACCCCAATATTCATTAAAGTAGTTAAGGCGAATATTAAAAATATTTTTTTCATATAAATTACCTCCTATTAAAAAAATTAGAATGCAAAACCTACTGATAAGGTTCCTAAAAATTTGATAGAATCCACAGCTTTATCCTCCTTGAAAAGATCCTGGGCAGCCAGTCCAATGGCAACAGGATAGTTGGGCATAGGAACGATACTTGTACCAAAAGTTGTAATACCAGAGGAATAATCTAAAATAAGACTCATTTGAGGGTGAACATATACTGCTCCAGTTAGGAATTCACCCCATTTATGTTTTCTTTCATTTTTTGTGGTATTAATATCGTCTTTGCTGATATCGGCATATCCATTGCTTCCTACTCCTGCAGTGATAATAACAGGAGCAACATTATTTGGGAAAAGTTTGGTCACAGCACCATAATAACTAGGATCTAATTTATCATCGTGGGTATCGTGCCATAGATCAACATTGGAGACTCCTATAGCTGCTCCGAAACCATAATCAACAAAGGTTTTACCTAAACTAAGGTTTAGGGAACCTCTATTTCCAGCTCCTCCATCTTGAGGATCAATACTACCAAGAGATAAAGATGCAGCTCCTCCTACAGATTTGATCGGATCTCCAAAACCTCCTCCAAGAGCTAAGGCTCCATCGGTATTCCCACTATAGGAAGTCCCTGCAAGTCCTATAAAGGCTGTACCAAACCCGGGAACCAACCCTGATGGAGCTCCAAAAGAGAATCCAGGGGCAGTGGCGAGTTGGCTGAAATCTTCTACTAAATAAAATAGTTTATCAGATTTTTTTTCCTTGGATACTTCCTTTAATTCCGAAAGTACACTGGATGATGCAGCAATATTGGCAGTATTTTCAGCCATGGCTAGGCTGCTGATAAAAAGCCCTCCTAAAATAATAGTTTTTTTCAATTCCATAATTTTCCTCCCTTTAGATGATAGATTTTTATTTCATATATTATCTTGATTAATAAATAATTAATTTAATATAGTTTTGATTTTCTTCTAATATTTTGATTTCAATGTGATCATTTAAGACAAAGTGGTCCTTTCCATGGATGTGTTCTCTATAAAACACTCTATTATCCTCGACTACTCCCATTTCAGGCGCGGGAATAGAGGAAAAAGTCCAGCTGGATACAATATATTTTTTTAATTTTAATTTTTTTAATTTTCCACTTATTATTTCATATAATGGTTTTTTGTTTGAGGGCAGTATATTTACCAACTGATTAGAATCAGAATAACTTTCGTCTATATACCATATTAAAAGCCCTTTTCTGTAGGGAATGTTTAGTTCGGTACGAAGAAGTCCTTCGTCAAGATGTTTATCTATAGGGTTTCTATACTCTATGAGAATATATCTTTTTAATAGGTCATCTCCATGACTGGGAACAAAACCATTGTGGGTAAATATATTTTTGGTAGTTTTCAAATCAAAGTTTTTAATGGTATCTGACATGACCATTAGATTTGATATATAGGCTCCTTTTGGACCCTCTTTTTTATAGGGAATTAAACTTACCATAATATCCACCACATTTCCATTAAATTTATTCAAATCAAATTCCAAGGGGATCCATGTACCTCTTTTATTTTTGTTGTTGTTTTTGTTTTTTAATGAAAACCATCGATCTTCTCCACGACGTCGGACATAGACTTTTCCTATTTTTTTATCCGGTTTAGAATTAAACCAAGCATCAAATTTTAAAATGTTGTCTGTATTCTTAGGGAGGGAGATTGAAAATGAAATATTGCTGTCAGGGTTGAGGTAGTTATCTGTATAATAAAGATCTCTTCCATTTGCAGGAACATCTATTCTTTTCCCGGGAAGATCTATTTTTACAAGGTTATCAGATTTTTTATTGTTGCTGGTATATAGTTTAAAAAAATGACATCCTTTTTTTAAATGATTTAGATCAAAATTTTTGATTTGAGCCCAAAAAGTAGGGATGTTCTTCTTCTTATTATTTTTTTGCAGATTGTATCTGTGGTAACCACCCAAAGAATTTAATTTAGTTCCGATAATTTCTCCGCAGTAGAGTTCACCCATGATAGACCAATAACCTATAGTGGAATCTCCTTTATATAGGTCAGATAAGTCCAAAAAATGACCTATTTCATGGATGTAGAGGTCCAAAGGAGTATCCTGTGGGATAAAAGCATATTTATCCATCTTCCATTCCTTACCGTTATGATCTAAAAAATGACCACACTTTAGACTACAGATATTACTGGTTCTGTTAAAATGAGGCCAAATTGCATCAGTTCCCAGGGAATTCGGGAGGTGCTCACCTTTTCCTGCATAAACTAGAATAAGATTGTCTAGAATACCGTCTTTATTTAAATCATATTGAGAGAAATCTATTTTTTCTTCGACTAATTTATTAATAGCAAACTTTATTAGATGAGCTGCTCTTATACGATCACCCTCTTCACTTATATTTTTTCCATAAAATTCAATGGGTTTAGGAGCTGTATACCATCCATAGATATCATCTTTACTCCCTTCTAGTATAAAGGTTCCTCCAGATTCTAGATCAAAGTATTTTTTAGCTGAAAGAAGTTTTTGGCCGTTATAGGCTGTATATTCATTGGGATTAAAAAACATTTCACTATATAGCTCAGGGGTAAATTCATACCCCTTACGCTGATTCACCAGTTCTTTTTCTCTCCTATGAAGATCGGAGTATTTATAGTCGGGGAAATCTATTAAAAC
>DAOUPY010000296.1 GCA_030625925.1 Fusobacteriaceae bacterium
ATGGACACTATCAATAATCCTACGATACTAGGAATTGCAAACTTAAAAAATACTTTTTTTACACATCCGTTTTCTAAACTTAAATTTTTCATTATACGACCTCCTTGTTACTATATACATTATAAACTATATAGTATACTATATAGTCAAGAGTATTTTAGGAGGTTTTATGAAAAAAAAATATAAGATCAATGAGATAGCCGGTTTTTTTAAGATTTCTCGGCAGACCCTTATATATTATGATGATATTGGGTTATTTAAACCCAAATTTGTGGACAGCGAGACCTCCTACAGATACTATGGAGAGGATCAATTTTCTAACTTGAGATTTATACTTACCCTGAAGGAGGCTGGTTTTTCATTGAAGGAGATAAGGGAATATACTAAAAGCCGTTCCCCTGAGGAAAGTTTGGACTATTTAGAGGAGAAGAAAAGGCTGCTGGATCTAAAGATAAAAAAAATGAATGAATCTAAACTCAAAATAGATAGAAAAATATCTGAGATAAAAAATATGATGAAAAAGGATGATATCGAACCGCAGATGATATATCTTGAATCGATGGAAGCTGTTGTTATCCAGATAGAAAAACCCTGTGATTATTTAAAATATGATAAAACATTTTCTGATTTATTAGAGATAAGGGAGGAGCTGGATATCCAGGGAGATGATTATTTTGTAAGAATTTCAAAGGAGGATATTGTTTTAGGAAATACAATGGAAATGAAGACTATTGGTTTTTTTTCTACCACTTCCTATAATCACAAAAATAGCCTGAAAATAGAGGGAGGATGGTTTGCCTCTATAATACATAAGGATACATGGGATACCATAGATAAAAGTTATGAAAAACTTTTTGATTATATAGAAGATAATGGATATGAGATTATTGGAGACTCTATTGAATTTTTTAGTGAGGTTATAGTTCATTTAGGGAAGGGAGAGGGTACGATTACCCAGGTAACTTTTCCCGTTAAATATCATAAAAAATAAAAAAGCAACGTGACGCTGCCTCCAATTGGTTTTTTTTGAAAAGAAAAGAAGATGAGGTATACTTAAAAAGATATATTCAAACAATAAATTATTTTATAAGGGGGAAGAATGAAAATAGTAGATTTAACACATATGATAGATGAAAAAATGCCTGTTTTTCCGGGGACAGAACCGCCTAAAATCATTCAAAAAAATACAATAGAAAAAGATGGATTTGCTGAAAAACTATTGACAATGTATTCTCATACGGGAACTCATATAGATGCACCTGCCCATATGATAGAGGATGGAAATTCATTGTGTGATTTTTCTGTTGAAAAATTTATAGGAAGGGGAGTTGTAATTCCTTTAAAGTCAGAGAATTTGATAGGTTTAAAATATCTAAAGAAATTCGAAACTCAGATAAAAAAAGCTTCTTTTGTGTTATTTTATTCTGGTTGGGATGATTTTTGGGGGAGGAAAGAATATTTTAATGGATTTCCATCCCTAAGTATAGAAGCAGCCAGATATCTTGTGGAATTTGATTTGAAAGGTATAGGTATAGATGCTGTATCCATAGATCCTATGGAGAGTGAAAATTTTGATATCCATCATATCCTGCTAAAAAAAGACCTGATCATTATAGAAAATCTAAAAAATTTAAAAGATCTGATCAATAAAAAATTTGAGCTGTATATTACTCCGCTAAAGATAAAAGGTCTGGATGGATCTCCAGTAAGAGCCCTCGCAAAGATACTGTGAAACTTCCTTAATAATTACTTATTTTATAATACTAAAAAAACCCATAGAAATAGATATACTAAAACAACTATCTATTCCTATGGGTACAGTTTAAAATACCACAGCTCTTTATTTTTTTAAAACAGGAATTTGTAATTCACCGTTTGTTCCATAGATAGAATCATAATATAAGGAACTAAAAGATTCTGAATACAAAATCTCTCCATCTATCACATAGTCATTTCCATTGATCCAATGTAATAATTTTATGATCTCTTTATCCAAGGATCTAAAATCTCCTTCAAACCACAAGCAGGCATAAGACTTGCTGCCTAAGTTTAAAGTGTTATCACACTGAGAATCTTCTGGAAGGGTAAAAAAATAATTTGAATAATTGGTATAATTATTATTTTTTTCTTTGTCATTGGAAAAAATAACTCCAAATTCAATAAATGGCAATTGTTTTTCAATGGTTTCTCTTAAAATTTTTGTCCCCAAGGCCATAACTTCAACAATATTATTTATATTTTCTCCGCTGTCTTTTATCTTTATTATCTTTTTTTTTCTCAGTGTTTTTAACATGATTTTGTCATGGGATGAATTTTTATAATCTAGACTTTCTCTTATAAATTTTAAATTTTCTTTTAAAAACATTATTTTTTTTAATTCTTCTTCTAATCTTTCATCAACTTCATTTAAAATATTTCCAATATTTTTCTCAGTTTTTTCTTCCAGGATACTCTTTATGTCGCGGCTGTTTAATCCAATATTTTTCCATATCAAAATTTCAATAAGTTTTGCTAGCTGGTCTTCATTGTAGACTCTGTAACCATTTTCCTTAATAAAATCAGGTTTTAATAAGTCAATTTTATCGTAATACTGAAGTGTTCTTTTGGTTAAATTAAACATTTTGGCAATCTCGTTTATCAAATATTCATTTTTCATATCAAACCTCATCTTGTGTTAAAAATAAAAAACTAGTTGACCATTACGCACGTCACTGTTTTAATCTATAAATATATTAACGATGATATCATAAAGTTAGTGGATTATCAAACGTTAAAAAATACACAAGGAGGACAATAAATGAATAATCAAAATTTAATTAAGATGAATGCAGATTTACTTGAATTCCTTTATAAGGAATTTTGGATGAAATTAGGAGCTTCAGAAGAACATGCAAAGGCTTTTGCAAGGGGAATTTCCATGGGAGACCGTCAAGGAAAACTTTTTCAAGGTATGGGAGTAATAGAAGCGGCATTAATTCCTGTTGAAGGTGGTATTGGAGATTTAACAACTGAACCTGAATTAATTTCTGAAGGACCAACATGGGCAGTATATGATGGTCATAAATCTACTGGGTATTATACAATTACAAAAATGACTGAAAAAGCCATTGAAAAGGCAAAAGAATGCGGTATGGCAATTGCATTTGGACACAATCATATTGATGCTGGTTCTTTCTTTAGTTATACATCTCTTGCCCTTGAGCACGACATGGTAGCAATGGCTTCTAATAACTCACTTCCCCTAAGTGCTCCATATGGTGGAATGGATTTTGCT
>DAOUPY010000352.1 GCA_030625925.1 Fusobacteriaceae bacterium
ATATGAAGAGGTTCACACAATCGACTTTAAGACAGATAGTGAACCACAGGGAATCGGATATGAATTTGTTGTAGAATTAGTTCACGAACCTATTCCAAATTTGATAACTGGTTTAGGAACAGGCTATCAAAGGGAGAGTGAAGTAAGGATAGAGGGAACAAATTATGGGATAATCGATACTATACCTGTTTATGCAACTGTGAAATACAGGTTCAACGAAGAGGGGATATATAAACCATATATAAAATTAAATTTAGGTGTATCTATTCCTTATACCAGGTCGGACTTAGACAGGACTGGTGTTACGGCAGAAACAGGATTCTATTATTCTCTAGGAGGAGGAATAGAGTATGAAAATATGATAATTGACCTCAGTTACCAGTATAATGGAAATAAATTGGATGGGGATTATGATGGTAAGGTAGAATTTTCTAGATTAACGTTAGGAATAGGATACAGGCTAGATATATAGGAGACTGTTATGGTAGATTATCGGTGCAAAATAGAAAATATAACAAATCTATATAAATTATATGACTATGAGATGTTTCTTTATCAATTGAGAGAAAAGGTCTTGGATGAACAATTCAGGGAAATATTCAATGAGATTAGGTGGGCAAGGGAGATTAGAAAGCTTGGCTCACCTATTCCTAAAGAACTTCTCAATATGCTGGAAAAACTAAAGGAAAGGATAGTTAATTACTATATAGAATACCTAAAAACAAATAGAGAGATAAAACAAATAGAAGGTCCAGATCTGATTATTGGTCTAGGTTGTAGCAATGGACTGGGTTTTTTGGATAAAAGGATAGAGGTCTTAGGAGAGTTGGTAGAAAAATTTCCTAAAGCTAAAATCCTGCTTTCTGGTGGAGGAATGGGTGTTTTAAAGACCGAAGCTTTAGAGATGCTGGAGAAGTTAAAAAAAAATTATAAAGTTGACGAGAAGCTTGTGATTTTAGAGGAAGATTCTTTGGATACCTTGGGAAATATTGTTTTTTCGAAACTCCTCTTAAAAAAAATGAATATATTATGCAGGATAGAAAAAATAATTGTAGTGACATCTCCATTTCATGTAATCAGGGTTCATTCTTTATTCAGCAGAGTTTTTTCAAAGGAGATTTCTTTTGAAATTAGAGGGCATGATTATTATTTAAATAAAGTTAATAGTGATGTAACTACCAGAAAAATTGTTGAAAATGAAATAAAATCCCTCTATAGATCTGACAGAATATTCAATATAGTTAATTTGAAGGAGGAGAAAAAAACTGGTTTTGAAGTAGATGAAACCAGCCTTTTCTATCAAATGCTTCTATATCATGACCTTTACAGGAATAGAAGGGATATTTTAAGAAAATATTATGGATGTCTGGAGACTTATAAAATTTAAAAACACTAAAAACTACAGAGTTTTTAGTGTTTTTTTTCTGAATGGAAGATACATGAGTGTAAATAAAATTATCATAACTATCTCTAAAGAGACTATATAAAATGGCCAAGGGCCTAGGTAGTCCATGGGACTTGAGACCGGCTTTTTCTTTAAAAACATATAGTTTGTATTCAATAAAAAATTAAGTGGGAAAAGTACCAACATTATTCCATTGATATATATATATGATTTTTTTAAAGCTTCAAAAGTAATGTTGAATTTAAAGTATTTTAAACCATAAAAAACAGCAAAATAGATATAGTAATGTGTCACAAAAAAACTAATATTTGAGTAATTTGGAAAAGCAACTCTAATATCTGGAGTCATAATTGCTAAGACAGCTCCGATACTCCAAAAATAGACAAGATTAAAGAGTTTTTTAGATCTAAATATCATCATAAAGGCTGCTAAGACCAGAGTGTAGTTACACATATTAAATGGTAAAAGGTTGGTAAATGGCTCATTAAAAACGATATATCTATAGATTAACTCGATAATTTTTTCTATTAGGATAAAATACCCTGAAATTTTGGCAAACTTGTCTATATTAAGTTTAAATATTTTAGGCAGGTAAAAAGCTAAAACAGCTAAGCCGCCATAACCGAAAATATAATAAAAGTGTTCTGTACTAAACAATGTAAATTCTCTGATTATAATCACCTACCTATGAAATCCTAAATCTGAAGGATTGATATCTCCCGATACATGGGCAATATTTCCTCCTGATTTTTCAAACTCTTTTCGAAGTTTTACTACTTTTTTGGCCAATTCAACAGTGTCAGTACTTAAATTTTCTGCTTTTATCCGCCCCTTTGACCAGTACTCTATGATCAACTTACTGTCCCCATAAATATTTTTTTTACCTTCTTTTAGAGCTATATTTAGTGCGATATAACAGCCTAAAAGTTCACCAAAGTTATTGGTACTTCCTGGTTTGGTTAGGTAGTTATCAAATTCATTGATTTTTTCTTTGGGAACAAAATGATGAAGGATAGAATTCCCATATTTATCAGTTACTCTAACTTCGGTACCAATCCCACGGCCGGTTCCAGCATCAAAATATATTCCTGAGGGTAATTTTTCCTGAAGCATCTGTTTGCTTTCATAGATTCCCCCGTTTGCTATCCAACTTTTGGCCTCCTCATGACTTTTAAATGACTTGTAACGGACGTTGCCACCACGAGTAAGGGTTTTACACTCGTCCCAATCGTTAGTGATCACACCAGTATTTGAATGGGTATAAAAGCAGGCATAAAATTTATCTAGTTTTTTTTCGTAGTTTCCTCCTGAACCTAACCATTTCTCGGCTTCTAGTTTAGTTATAAATCCTTTATATCTAGCTTTTTTTCCTTTGACTTTATACACGCTTGCCGCGCGGCCGCGTTCTTTCTGTTGTGAGTCGGACAGCATCGTTACAAAACGATCCA
>DAOUPY010000124.1 GCA_030625925.1 Fusobacteriaceae bacterium
AATGGTTTCATACCTATTCCTGTAATGGCAGATATCATAGAGAATATCGGTGAAATAATGGACAATAAACAATAAGGAATAAATACATATGGAGTAGCTCCTATTCCCATAAGAGTTTGTGCTCCAAAAAGAGCATTTGCATTCCATGGAATTAACCAGGCACCTAAAGTTCCACTATCTTCTAATGTTCTAGAAAGATTTTCTGGAGCTAGATTATTTTCTTTATAAACTGGTTTCATCAATGTCCCCGGAACAATGATCGCTAGAAGCATTGAAGAACCTATCATATTTGTTAAGTAACCGATTGATAAAGTCGTACCCACAGTTCTCGTTCTAGATCCATTACATTTTTTTGCAAGTGAACTTACTAAAGCAGTTAATATACCTGATTCACTCAGCATCCCTGTAATTGCTGCAGCAACAAAAACAATTAAGAAAGAACTTACCATACTCATAATTCCTCCGCGATTTAGCAGTTTATCTATATAGACAGTTCCTGTTTCTATGCTAAATCCATCATATAGAAAACCTAATAGCTTATTCAAACTATAGCCCTGTCTTATCATAGCCATAAACATTGCTACAAATGTACCGCCTAACATTGCAGAAATAGGAGGCACTTTTTTTATAAGCATGGTAATAACCAAAACTATAGGAATAAGTTCTAATATTCCCAGCTTAAATATATCGTTTAATCCATTAATTGTATTTGTAGCTATAGAAGGATCAAATGAGGCAGTGTCTATTGTAAAGAATCCCATGAATGTAAAAATTATTGCACTTAAAATATAAGCAGGAAGTGTTGTAACTGTCATATGTTTAATATGGGTCATCAAAGGTGCACCTGATATAGCAGCAGACAGATTTGTAGTATCAGATAGTGGAGACATTTTGTCACCAAAAGCTGCTCCTGAAATTACTGCACCTGCAGTCATTCCCATAGGGACACCCAAAGCAGTTCCAATTCCCATCATTGCAATACCAGCAGTTCCAATAGTTCCCCATGAAGTTCCTGTAGCTAATGAAGTCATAGTACAAATTAGTAAAGCAGACAATAAAAATATTTGAGGAGAAATAACTTTTAATCCCAATACAATTATATATGGAACAGTTCCACTGGCAATAAAAGAAGCTATCAAAGTTCCAACAACTAAAATAATAAAATTAGCTTCTAACGATTCCATAACCACTTTCCAACCAAAATTTTGAACTTCTTTATAAGTATATCCAACCTTCATAATAAGAGGAACTGTAAAAAGCCAAGCAAGCATGAACATGGTTTCTATGGCACCTCCAAAAAATAAAGACCCGCCTAGAACAAAAACAAACACACTTGCAACAACAAAAGCTGCATAACCAACAGAAATCTTTTTTTCATGTTTCAACATATCACTTTCCATAAATCCCCCTTAAAGTTAATAACTGATTAATTTCCCCTAATATATTCCATTCCGCATTCAACACTATATTATATACCCTTATTTATTTTATAAATAAAATATAGATATTATATTCTATAAATACCTATTATCAATTTTGACTATCGATAATATATAATATATATTCAAACTATTCATTGTTCATATTGTTGTAATGTTTTAGATATTAAGATATACTGTTAAAAATGTTACCTTTATGTAGGATGTCGTTATGAGAAATAAAATGTTCATTGGAATATTTGATTCTGGAGTTGGAGGACTTATCAATTTTGACTATCGATAATATATAATATATATTCAAACTATTCATTGTTTATATTGTTGTAATATTTTAGATATTAAGATATACTGTTAAAAATATTACTTTTATGTAGGAGGCCGTTATGAGAAATAAAATGTCCATTGGAATATTTGATTCTGGAATTGGAGGACTTACCATCCTAAAAGAGATACGAAAAATACTACCTCGAGAAAATATTATTTATTACGGGGATTTTAAAAATAATCCCTACGGCATCAAAACTTCCCACGAGATTCAAAAGTTAAGTGAGAATGCTGTGGAGTTTTTGATCCAAAATCACTGCAAAGTTATAGTTATAGCTTGCAGCCTTATTGATGGAGCAGCTTTAGAGTATTTAAAAAATAAATACTCCATTCCTATGATAGGAGTTGTTGAGGGGGGGATAAAAGCTGCCCTGTTAGAGAGTAAAGAAAAAAAGATAGCTTATATCGCCAACCCTTTTACTGTTAAAACTAAGGTCTATGAAAATACATTAAAATTTTTTTCAGAGACTCATTCTATACAAGCTGTACCCTGTAAAAAACTATGTTCCCTTATTGAGTCCGGCTGGGAAAATCATCCCCATCGTCTGGAAGTATTGAAGGGTTATTTAGATAAAATTCCAAAGGAAACGGACACCCTTATCTTAGGAGGAACCCATTATCCCTTAATAAAAAAAGATATAAGAGTTTTCTTTCCTAAAAAAATTGTAGACTCCTCCTTAGAGTCTGTATTTGAACTGTTAAATCTCCTTATTTCTATGGATCTTTTTAACAAAGAAAATAAAAAAGGAAATGTTAATTTTTGCATTAACGGAGACACCTCCCTTCTTTTAAATAGACTCCCAGAAATATTTAGAGAGAAATTTGAAAGTGTTTTTTCTGTAGATTATTAAAATTATAAGTAAGGGATTCTAAAATATAGAATCCCTTTTATTCATCTTATTTATTTTAAATGGTATATAATCATTTCAAGTGGTCGATTTGAGGTGATTGTACACCGTTATATATACGATACTTATAAAGTGTGGTGATTAAGAGTTTTAACCTATAAATAGCCAACGAAATCAATATATGTCATATATTGACAAAGTTTATTATATATATTATACTTATGGGATGAAAAAATGAATTGAGGAGGAGATAGAATATGGTAGATTTTTTAAACAACATATTATGGTCGTATGTATTGATAGTAGGGTTAATAGTTGTGGGGTTATATTTTTCTGTAAAGACAAAGTTTGCACAGTTCAGAATGTTAAAGGAAATGATAAGACTTTTAACTGAAGGAGCAGCAGACGGAGTAAAGGGAAATAAAGAGGAAAAAGGGATATCGTCATTTCAGGCTTTTTGTATAAGTACAGCTTCTAGAGTAGGAACTGGAAATATGGCAGGGGTTGCATTAGCTATTGCAGCAGGGGGACCAGGAGCAGTATTCTG
This sequence comes from Fusobacteriaceae bacterium, assembly GCA_030625925.1. GTDB lineage: Bacteria > Fusobacteriota > Fusobacteriia > Fusobacteriales > Fusobacteriaceae > Psychrilyobacter. Next base: position 3,159 of record DAOUPY010000124.1, read on the forward strand.
GATGTGGATGTTAGCACTTATTGGTTCTGCATCTGCTTTTGTAGAATCTACTTTGGCACAATTATACAAGGTAAAAGACGGAGACGCATTTAGAGGTGGACCGGCATACTATATGGAGAAGGCATTAAAGAATAGAAAATTAGGGATTGCATTTTCAATATTGATTACAGTATGTTTTGGACTTATCTTCAATGCAGTTCAATCCAACACAATTGCTTTGGCATTTAAGAGTTCATTTAACACAAGTAAGACTACAATTGCTGTTATATTAGCAGTATTGACTGCTGTTATAATATTTGGCGGGGTAAAGAGAATCGCAAGTTTCGTAGAAAAAGTAGTGCCAGTGATGGCAGTATGTTATGTGGTTGTTGCAACAGTTGTTATAATTATGAATATTACTCAAGTACCAGCAGTATTTGGAATGATTATCGATGGAGCATTTAATTTTAAATCGGCAGCAGGAGGAGCACTAGGTGCAGCTCTTATGCAGGGAATTAAAAGAGGGTTATTCTCTAATGAAGCAGGAATGGGTAGTGCCCCTAATGCGGCAGCTACAGCTACAGTAAGCCATCCAGTAAAGCAAGGTTTAATCCAGGCATTGGGTGTATTTACGGATACAATCTTAATCTGTAGCGCAACTGCATTTATCATCCTTTTATCAGGATACGAAACTCTTAGCGGAGACGGAATCCAAATGACTCAATCAGCTTTAAGTCAGCACTTAGGAAACTTTGGTGGAATATTTATAGCTGTATCTATCTTTTTATTCGCATTCTCTTCAGTAATCGGGAACTATTATTATGGGGAAGCAAATATAGAATTTATGACTGAAAACAAATTATGGCTGCAAGGATATAGAGCAGCAGTTGTTCTAATGGTATTATTAGGAGGAATTGCAGGGCTAAAAGTAGTGTGGGGATTAGCAGATTTATTCATGGGATTAATGGCATTATTAAACTTATATGCAATCTTAAAATTAGGACCAATTGCATTCAGATTATTAGCTGACTATTCAGATCAAAGAAAGCAAGGACTTGATCCGGTCTTAAGAGCTGAGACAGTAGATGACTTAGACGGAGTAGAATGCTGGACTGGTTCTGAGACAGCACTAAGAAAAACAGGACAAAAATTAAAGACTATATAAAAATAATATTAGATACCTCTCGATAATGGGAGGTATTTTTTAATTGTTAAAGAATAATATTATGTAGATTATTAAATAAGAGAATAAGTATGTAAAGTGTTAATATAATGGAGGGATGAGAGTGGACAAGGAGATGATGGAATTCTTTTTTAAGATTCATAATGGAGACTTCAGGGGTGGTCCTGGAAGTGATATATCCACTGAAAGAGCTTATAATTCTGCAAAAGGATTTTTAGGAAAAAATATAAGTGTACTGGATATAGGAGCCGGGTCGGGATTCCAGACCAGGGTATTAAAAAAATTGGTGGATGGAAAGATTACAGCTCTAGATACAACAGAAATTTATTTAACCAAGATTAAAAGAGAAACAGGGGTTGAGACCGTTAATTGTTCTATGGATAGTCTGGAAAAATCTTTTTCCCATGCTAGTTTTGATCTTATTTGGAGTGAGGGAGCTGTCTATATAATGGGCCTTGCAAATGGATTGAAACACTGGAAACTATTCTTAAAACAAGGGGGAATTATAGGCTTTTCTCATATTTCATGGATCCAGGATAATCCTCCCAAGGAACTTTTAGATTACTGGGAGGAAAACTATCCCCAGATAACGACACTGGATGAAAATAAAAAAATTATAGATGAAGAGGGATATGAGATAAAGGATTATTTTATCCTGCCTTCAACCGATTGGACGAAAAATTATTATGAGAAAATATCTGAAAGACTGGGGATGCTGGAAAAAAATAAATTATCTCCAGTTGAAAAAGACGTAGTTGAGATGCACAGGGAAGAAATGGAGATGTATGATAAATACGGGGACTATTATGGGTATGTATTCTTTATAATCTCTCTAAAATAAAAAAACTCCTTCAATGAAGGAGTTTTTTATTTTAATAAATTTTATAAGTTGAATCTATAACCCACACCTAATGTAACTCTATCATGATAAGCATCTTTTTTAATTCCAAAATCATTGTTTTCTGCAGTTGCTGTAGTTAATTGGTAAGCTAGGTCTATTACGAAGTTATTGTAGTCTACACCTGCTCCAACAGCGTAGTATAATCCATTTTCGATGCTAGCATAATCTGATACATCATTACTTTTTATGTTGAATGAGTAACCGAAGTTAGCTTTTACAAATGGCTTGAATGCTGAATCTACATCAAATTGATATTTAGCTGTTAAGTACACTGGAACTGAACTGTATACTTTTGCTTCATCAGTTTGAAGGTTGTCATTTAATAGGTTTTTAGTTTTAGCGTG